>JAZUBJ010000053.1:0-11060 GCA_045638445.1 Bacilli bacterium
TATTGAAAAAGCAAAAAAATTAAGTTCATATGGTATTGAAGAAGAAATAAATTCAATATATGGTAGATTATTATTATCAGTAGGAATAGATATAGAAAGCAAACTTCAATTAGAATTTACAAGATTATATGAAAGAGTAATAAGATTGACAAGTGAAGAATTAGAAAATGAAAAAACAACAAGATTAAAATATTGTCATTATAATATTTATGACGTAACAGAAGAATATGCACATCTAATATCATTTTTAGAAGAAAATCTTAGACTTAAAATTGGAGAGGTAAAAGATGAAAATGATTTTATAAAAGTTTATCAAGAACAAAAAGGATTTTATAGAAGCATGCCTATTTTAAGTGGAGTTTTAGAAAAAACAAAAAAGCTATAAATTTTATAGCTTTTTTTTAATCTTCCTCATATATATTGTTCTTTTTAACTTTTGAATAAGTATGAGCACCTAAAGCAGCAGCACCAACAGCAGCGCCAACTCCAATACCAATACCAATTTTTTTAACTAAATCTGAGCCCTCATTCGAAGCAGAAGAATCATCTTTATTATCATAAACATTATCAGGAGTAATATCTATAATTTCATCATCTGGAATTTCAACAATAGGTGGAATATTATTATCAATTTCATTGTCTAAAATAACCTTATCATTAGGAATATTCTCAGTTTCATTATCAACAATTAAATCTTCATTAGTTTCAATATCTGGAATCGATGGAGTAGGTTTATATGAATTTTCATCTGAAGGTCTTGAAGGATTTGAAGGTTTCGGTTTGTCATCAACAGGCTTGTCTTCAATAGGTTTGTCCTCAATAGGCTTGTCTTCAACCGGCTTATCTTCAACAGGTTTGTCTTCAACAGGTTTGTCCTCAATAGGCTTATCTTCGACAGGTTTGTCTTCAATAGGTTTGTCTTCAACTGGCTTATCTTCAACAGGTTTATCTCCATTAGGTTTATCGTTATTAGGATTACCATTACTAGGCTTGTCTCCACTAGGTTTATTGTTATTAGGATTACCATTACTAGGTTTGTCTCCACTAGGTTTATCATTATTAGGATTATCTCCTTTTGGATTATCAGTGTCTGGTTCTGCAGTAAATTCGTCATCTTGATTTTCATCAGGTGTCTCTTCTTGTTCATTATCATCATCTAAAACTGGATTCCCAAAAACATTGTCTATAATAATACCTGTATCTTCTTTAGCAGGATTATGCATAGGATTATTTTTAGATTCAACACCATTTAAATAATCATTATAAGTACCATAGATATGTTGTAATCCCAAGCTTTGATCGAATTCTGCCTCACTGACTTTACCTTCTGGTATTTCTCTTTCTATACCTAAGTCTTTGTTTGCTACAGGTAAAGTACCAGTATAAGATGTATTAACTGGAGGAATATAATTAGATTGTTTACCAACAACAACATCGCTGACACTAACACCATATTTAGAGTAAACTTCACTCATTGCATCGTTAACAATTTGTTCAGCTTGAGCAAGTATAATTGGTAGTCCTTCTAACATTGTAACTTCTTCAGTTAATTCTTTTAATAGTATAGTTGCTTCAGTAATAAATTTCATTGCAGCCTGTCTTGTAGATGCTGAATAAACATATTCAGTTGTAGTATATGATTGAACTTTTCCGTTAGCATCAGTGTATGTATGTGTAACTTGTTTAGTTGCGTTTATTATTCTTTGGGCTTCAGCAATTTGAGCTTTTGTTTGAGTGATTTTTTCTCTTAGTTCTGGTAGTTTAGAATCGTCTAATTCTTCATAATCACCCATATAGTTTTTAATTAAAGTTAGAGCTTCTACCATAGCGGCTTCAACTTTATCAGCCATTTCAATTCTCATATCCATTAAATCAGAATATTGATTCAATTTATCTGAAACTTTATTCCAAATTTCCCCTTGAAAATTTCCACCGCTTGTTATCATACTATTCAATTCATCAATTTTACTTTTTGTATTTCTTGCACCATTTCTTTCATTTTCAAGATTATTATGTAAAGGTCCATTTAGTGATGATCCATTTAACATAGCATTAATATCAGATAAACAAATTTTACCTGAATTACCCTCTACATGAGAACTAGGATTAAACATAAATGATTTAAATGTTAATTCAGATGAAATATCTGTATTTAAAATATTATTTAATATATCTTCGCTATTAAACCCAGAGTTTAAAAGCCCGCTACCATCAGATAATTCACCAGCTGCATTACTTCTTTCCTGATCCATATCATAAAAAGTTTGTGCAATTGAAGCAATGATTTCAGTTTCTTTATTAAGAGTATTTAACAAATCTCCGGAAATACACATAAGAGACTCTTGAGCATCAACAAGATTGGCCGGAATCGTTGCAGTACTAGTATTGTTAGGCTTTTCAAGTATTATTGGAGCAATAGTACCACGAATTCCATTTAGACCACTAACAACATTATACATATCATAACCAACAGTTCCTTCTTCAAATGTATTAGAAGGCATTTTTGATAGATTAACAGTTAAATCTGCTGTATTATTTATTTGTCTAACAACGCTTAAATCTTGTCCAGTTTCACCAACTAAAACAAAACTTCCGTCTACACATTTATACAAGGTATAGTTACATTGTTCAAGTGTTCTTCCATTCATTTCATCTGTAATACCCAAAATATATTCAACAAGATTATTATTTATAACATCATTATTAGCATCTTGGTGATTATCGCCATCAGTGTGATGAGATTCTAATAAATAAAAATTTAATCCATACTTTTCAAACCCTCTAAGAGCACCTTTTACATTTCCATAATTAAAACCATTTCTTGTTGCAACAGCAATAATAGGAACTTGATTATTAATTAAATTAGGATAGTCACCCTTTGCAGGGTCAGTAATACATCCATCATTAATTACAACAGTCGCGGTAATTTCAGGATGATTTCCATTAAAAGCATCCATATTTGTAAGTGAAAACCTTCCACTATCACTAAAAGTATTCATAACCACGTTAGTAACATTGGAACCAGTTCCAGTAGCTATTGAAAGTCCAGTCTCCATAATTTCATGGTTTTGAGTACTTTTGCTTGCAATAGTAACAATAGCATTTGGAGGAAATTCAGATTTAACTTTATTAATCCATGCAGCACCATCTTTAGTAGAACCTCCAGTACCAGGATAATAAGAAATCATCGAAACATTGCTTCCTATATTTTCTGGAACATATATCATATTGTTTTTACTATTTTCTGTACTTACATTAGAAACTAAATATCCACCATTATCAAGTTTTTGTACATTATTTTCTCCGTAGTTTTGTATTAAATATTCATATGTATTGTTCATATTTACCACCTTATTATTATAACTAATTATATCATACAAAATAAAAAACTATAAATAAAGTATATTTATAGTTTTATTTTTTTAATCGTCTTCGTAAATATTGTTCTTTTTAGCCTTAGAATAAGTATGAGCACCTAATGCGGCAGCACCGACTGCAGCACCAACTCCAAGACCTATACCAATTTTCTTAGCTAAATCAGAACTTTCATTTGAACTTGAAGAATTCTCAGTACTATTTTCATAAACATTATCTGGAGTTATATCTACAATTTCATCATCAGGTATTTCTACAACAGGAGGTATAGTTTCACTATTATCAACTTCTGGGATATTTTCAGTTTCATTATCGACTATCAAATTATCATTAGTTCCTGTATCTGGAACTGATGGAGTAGGTTTATAAGAATTTCCACCCGAAGGCTTTGAAGTACTTGACGAATTTTGATTTGGTTTATTTGTACTAGGTTTATTTTCACTAGGAGTGTTAGTAGTAGGCTTATCCTCGCTAGGAGTGTTAGTACTAGGTTTATCTTCACTAGGAGTGTTAGTAGTAGGCTTATCCTCACTAGGAGTGTTAGTACTAGGCTTATCCTCACTAGGAGTGTTAGTACTAGGTTTATCTTCACTAGGAGTATTAGTACTAGGTTTATCACCACTAGGAGTGTTACTACTAGGTTTATCACCACTAGGATTGTTAGTGCTAGGTTTATCACCACTAGGATTGTTAGTACTAGGTTTATCCTCGCTAGAAGTGTTACTACTAGGTTTATCACCACTAGGATTGTTACTACTAGGTTTATCCTCACTAGGAGTATTAGTACTAGGTTTATTACCACTAGGATTGTTAGTGCTAGGTTTATTACCACTAGGATTGTTACCATTAGGGTTATTTCCCTTTGGATCCTCATCGTTTGGTTCAGTAGTTAAACCATCATCAGGATTTTCTTCCGGAGTATCAGGTTGACCATCGTCTACTTCTGGAGTATCGGATATGTCAGCGCCAATACCAGTATCTTCTTTAGCAGGATTATGCATAGGATTATTTTTGGATTCAACTCCATTTAAATAATCATTATATGTACCATAGATATGTTGTAATCCTAAACTTTGATCAAATTCTGCCTCACTAACTTTACCTTCTGGTATTTCTCTATCTATACCCAAATCTTTATTTGGTTTTGGAAGAGTACCTGTATACGATGTATTAGCAGGTGGAATATAACTAGATTCATGACCAACAACAATATCACTTACACTTACGCCATAACTTGCATAAATCTCACTTAATGCATCATTAACAATTTGTTCTGCTTGAGCAAGTATAATTGGTAATCCTTCTAATTTTTCTACTTCTTTTGATAACTCTTGAAGTAATATGGTTGCTTCTCTTATAAATCTCATTGCTGCTTGTCTTGCAGACGCTGAATAAACATATTCAGTTGTTGTATAAGATTGCACTTTTCCATTTTCATCAGTATATGTATGTGTAACTTGTTTTGTCGCATTTATAATTGTTTGAGCTTCAGCTATTTGAGCCTTAGTTTGAGTAATTTTTTCTCTTAATTCCGGTAATTTAGAATCATCTAACTCTTCATAATCACCCATGTAGTCTTTAATCAATGTTAAAGCTTTTACCATAGCATTTTCCAAAAGATCAGCAGACTTTATTCTAAGTTCCATATTATCAGAATATTGATTTAATTTATCAACAACTTTGTTCCAAATTTCTCCTTGGAAATTATTACTTGAAGTGATAAGTCCAGATAAATTATCTAATTCTGCTTTTGTTTTAGTGGCACTAGCTCTTTCTGATTCAAAGTTTTCATGAAGTGGACCAACTAATGAGCTACCACTTAACATTGCATTAATATCAGACATACAAAGTTTTCCAGAATTTCCTTCAACATGACTACTTGGATTAAACATAAAACTTTGAAATGTTGTATATCCAAGTGATAAATCCATAGAAGTGATAGCACTAAGTAAGTCACCGTATAAGTTTGTGCCAGACAGTAAACCGCTACCATCAGATAAAGCACCAGCAGCATTCGCACGCTCAACATCCATATCATGAATTGTTTGAGCAATACTTGCAATAATAGTAGTTTCTGATGCTAAAGAATTATTTAAATCACTTGAAATTCCAAGTAAAGAATTCTGAGCTGTCGATAATTGACCGGGAATAGATGCTGTCCCCGTACAAACAGTACTCTGATAATTTGTATTACCAAGAGTACCTCTAATAGCATTAATAGAAGAACCAACTAAATATAAATCAGAACCAAGTGTCCCTTCAGCATATGGGTTTTCTGGTAGATTTAGTAGTTTAAAATTACCATTATAAGAAGAACCAGATTTTAACATATCAAGACCCTCAACAGGAACAAATTTACCTGTCTCAGGATCATATGTTAAAATTGTATAATCACATTTTTCAAGATTTTCTCCTTGTAATTCATCTACTAATCCGATAGAATATTCAGCCATATAAGAGCGTATTAAATCATGATTTATATCTACATGTCCACCTCTATCGGAAGTGATAATTCTTACATCAACGCCTTTATCAATTAATTCCTTGGCTACTTTACTTAATCTATTTTGATTATTTTCAGGCATAACCAAATAAACAGGCGTTTTTGATTCTACTAAAGAATCCAAATCATTTACGTGACTTCCATTTGGACTAAGATTATATCCATCAGCAACAAACATCGTAGCATTTGTATTAGGGTTTTTCTCTAAAAAATTCTCTAAAGATATAAATCCTTGTGCACCACTAGCACTAAATGTTGTTAAAGAAACATCAGTAATATTTACGTTGTTATCACTACAAATATTTGAAACACAGTCTAAAACTTGAGCATTATCTGAAGAATGGCTAGATATTGCTACAATATAATTTGGAGCTGGTTCTGCCATAAAACTTTCTCTTACAAATCGTGCATCATTTTTAGAACCACCACTACCTGGTAGATGAGCTACAACTGAAACATTTCCAGAATCAAAATTTGGCGGTAAATATAATTCACTTCCTTTTAAGTAACCATTACCACTCCAATTTGAAACGTAATATCCACCGTTTGGAAGCATTTCAACTTTTGCATCGCTATTTACACCTATTGTATTTTGTAAGTATTGATATACTTTATCGTTTTCATTCATTTTATAATCACCTTATTATATAAAAAGTATATCATAGTGTAAAAAAAAAAGAAATTATTAAAATTGATATAGTATATTAAATGTGATAAATTATAAATATAAAGGTAGGTAAAATATGAAAGAAATAGTACTAAATCATCCGATGATTACACACAAATTATCAATTTTAAGAAGTGTTGAAACTTCAGCAAAGGAATTTAGAGAAATAATAAGTGAATTATCAATGTTATTATGTTATGAAGCGACAAGAAATATTGCAATAAAAGAAACTATAATTAATACCCCTCTTGAAGAATATAAAACTAATAAAATAGATAAAGAAAAAATAACATTTGTTGCAATACTTAGAGCAGGGTTAAGTATGGTAGATGGTATTATAAAAATAATGCCAACAGCAAAAATAGGACATATAGGATTATGTAGAAATGAAGAAACACTAAAGCCAGAATTATATTATTATAAAGTTCCAAATAATATTGAAAATACTGAAGTATTTATATTAGATCCTATGCTTGCTACAGGAGGAAGTGCTATAGAGACAATTAATAAATTAAAGAAAGACGGAGTTAAGAAAATAAACTTTCTATGTATAATAGCTTCACCAGAAGGGATAGCAAATATAAAACAAACTCATAATGATGTACAAATTTATTGTACCTGTGTAGATAGGTGTTTAAACGATAAAGGTTATATTCTACCAGGGTTAGGAGATGCAGGGGACAGATTATACGACACAAAATAAGTGTAAAGTTATTTAAATGAAATAAAAAAAATAATAATTATGATATAATCATAATATGAAAAAGATAGTAAAACAAAATAAAAAATATATAATTACACTACTAATAGTTTTTAGTATCTTTTTTGTATTGAAATTAATAAATAATTTTGAAATTTTTTCTCCTTTAGACAATTATGTTGGAAATTGTTTTAAAGGAATCTATAATCCTAGTAATGAAATATTTTTAAGTTTAATGTCTGATTTTTTAGGATTTTATATACCAATTGCAATACTCGTGTGTCTTTTAGTAATGTTTTCTAAAAAAATATATTTTAAAATACAATTTACAAGTTATATGTTTACAATAGTTATACTAACAATAACAAAAAATATAATTCAAAGACAAAGACCAACAATGAATGCACTAGCAACGATAGATACATATAGTTTTCCTAGTGGACACACATTAACATCATTTGTTTTTTATTACTTATTAGCATATATTTTATCAGCAAATGAAAGTAAAAAAACAAAAATTGCGTGTAATATTATTGCTACAATAATAGTTACAACAGTTGCAATGTCAAGATTATACTTAAATGTTCACTATATTACAGATATACTTGGTGCACTTATAATTGGATCAATAATTTTAAAAATAATAAAAAATATTGTAAAAAATAAGTATGAGAGGAAGTTGTTATGAAAAAAGCATTAGTACTTCAGGGTGGCGGAGCAAAAGGTGCATATGCAGCAGGTGCAATAAAAGCACTAACACAAAAGAGAATATATTTTGATTTTGCATGCGGAACATCTATCGGAGCAATTAATGCAGCATTGTATGTAAATAAAAAACTTGATGCAATGTATAAATTATGGCTAAATACTGACTATGATGAAATATTTGGTTTAGATTGTCAAATTTTTTCAAATTTCTCTAAAGGGATTTTTAAAAAGAAAGATATAAAAAGTGGATTTGAATCATTAACAAAAATTATAAAAAATGATGGAATTGATACAACGAAAATGATGAAGTTTCTTGAAAAAAATATTAAAGAAGATGCATTTAGAAAAAGCAATATAGATTTTGGCTTAAACACATATAATTTATCAGACATGAAACCAGTAGAAATTTATAAAAAGGATATACCAGAAGGAAAGCTTCATGAGTATTTAATGTCAAGTGCATTTTTACCATTTTTTAAATTTGAAAAATTAATAGATGGAAAATATTATGTTGATGGCGGAGTGTATTCTGATTGTCCAATTGATATGGCAATAGAAGCAGGATATAAAGAAATATACGTAATAAAAGCATGGTTGGGTAAAGTAAAATATACGCATAAAAAAGATGTTAAAGTACATGTAATTGGTCCAAGAGAAAGTTTGGGTTCAATAATGAGTTTTACAAAAAAAGACTCTGAAATGAGAATGAAACTAGGTTATTATGATACTTTAAAATATTTATATAAGTTAGATGGTAATAAATATTACTTAAAAAAATATAGCGAAACTTATTATAAAAAGTTATTTACACCAAGTGTATATAAAAAAATAATAAAAGAATATGACAAAGGTATAATACCAAAAACAGATAAAGAGTTTATTATCAAAATAATAGAGAAGGCTTGTAAAGAATGTGATATAGAAAGATTTAAAATATATAATATGCCATTCTTATTAACAAGATTAAAGTATAAAATGATTACAAAACCTAATTCAAAATATTATTACTTTATAAAAAATATTAAAGTTGAATTCGATTAATTCAACTTTTTCTTTTAATTTAAACAAATATATGTTAATATATTCATAGACGCAGGTATAGTTCAACGGTTAGAATGTGGCCTTGCCAAGGCTAAGATGTCGGTTCGATTCCGATTACTTGCTCCATGAAAATCAAATACATCGAAAGATGTATTTTTTTTAATTATAAACTAAATATTATATAAAATCTTAAATAGTATATATATGTATTGTAGAATTAAAGAAAATAATGTAATATTTAAAATAAGAAGGTGGTAATATGGGAATATTTGATATATTTAAAAGAAAAACAGTGGATGAGCAAATGAAAATACAAGCACAGGAGATGGAAAATAAAGCTGCAAGTGAAGAAGCGCTTAAGGAGCAAATAAACGAACCTTTTTTAATGACTATTCAAGATGTATTTACTATTAGCGGAAGAGGAACCGTTGTGACTGGAAAAGTAGAATCTGGAAGGGCACAAATAAATGATGATGTTATAATAGAAAGAACAGGAAGAAGTACACATATAAAAGGTATAGAAGCATTTAGAAAAAATATAGAATGTGCACAAGTTGGAGATAACGTAGGGATATTACTTGAAGATGTAGGAAGAGATGAAGTAATGCCAGGAGATAAAATAAAAAAATAACACTTATAATTTTATAAGTGTTATTTTTTTAATAAATGTTTAATACTATGATGAAATATATCGATATCATAATATATCTTTTCTATTTTTTCTAATTCAGAATAATATTCTGATAAATATTCATCATTTTTAAATAAACCATTTTTTATCATATTATCAATCTTATTAATTGAGTAAACAAGTGATTCAAAATTTTGAAGACCGATTGCGTCAATTAAATATGAAGGATCAGAATTTATTTTAGACTTGCATATATAATATCTATATTTGTTAATAAGAGGATATAAAATAGTTTTTAAGCAAGAAGATGTATTAAAACTATTATTATCAGAAATGTATTTTTTATCTTCAATTAGATAATTATTATTGCTATGTAAATAATTAACAGCCTCTAAAGCAAAAATATCACTTAAAATTTCATTAAATCTTTCATACTTTCTAAAATCTTTATTAAACTGATTTTTATCATGGAAATCATATAATTGATTACGTGATTCAAAGGCGCATCCATTTTCTGTTTGATTAATAATATGATCGAATTCATGAATAAGACAAAGAAGAAGTTTACCACCTTGATTCTTTTTTATAGTATAAAACATTAAAGATAAAAAATCGGTGTTTATATTTTTACCACCACATGATAATACACAAATTTCATTTTGCAAAATTTGATTTAATAGAAATTGTCTATTAAAGTCATTATCAACAAAATATTTAATATTATCAATAAAATCTAGTCTTTGCGTGTAATAGATGTTTATTGCCTCACGATATTTTTTCTCACGTTCAATTTTAATAGAAGTAATAAGTTCATTACTAGGTATATATTTAGAAATCTCCGAATTTGATATAAAATTAAGATATTTAAAAATACATTCATCATTATCACATAAAACAATATTCTCATCCACTTCAATTCCAATGTTTTTTAGGAAATTAGATTGAAAAAATATAATCCAAAATTTTTCCTCTAACGATGTATTTTCATCTTTTAGAATAGTCATATCTTCTGAAGAAAAATATTCAAGAGGAGTTTTTTCTGATAGTTCACGATTTCCAATAATAATATCTTCTTGAGTTGTTATAGGCATATTCTTAATTTTTATAATTATTTCATTATTAAGAAGTGGAAATATTTCATTAAAAAATGATATTTTTTTTGAATACATAATTTCTTCGAATCTATTTTTTTCACTTTCTATAAATTCGATATAAGGAATAAATTTTTTTTCAAACTCGTTATATTTAATAGATAAAATATTATATATAGACTTGAAATAACTAATTTTTTTTAATATTTTTTTTGATTCTCTTGTTTTCATAAATTTGTCATAGTTTTCAAAAGTAACAGGAGAATCACTATTTCTAAGAAAATTAATAATTTTTAATCTATTCTCCATAATTTTTTTTCTATCAATAGGATTTCTTTTTTCAA
>JAZUBJ010000054.1:0-39637 GCA_045638445.1 Bacilli bacterium
TAATGTATCACCTTGTAAATAGAAAATATATTGTATCTCTTTATTTGATATAGCTTTTTTAGCATCAGCATAAGATTTATCAAGAGATGTAGTATCTGTTTCATCAATAGAAATAACATTTATATTATATTTTTCTAAATATTTAAGAACATTATTAGTAGTAAGAATAGTATTATAATTACCATTTTTTCCAATATCATATAATTTAACATCAAGTTCACTTACTTTTTCATTTAAAACTTTATATTTTTCTTCAATGTCTTCTTTTATATAAACATTATCATTATAATCAATTAAACTAGATTTAATATTGCTACAAAGCATTAAATAGTTTGAAGGATTTAACCATAAACCAGAAATATTAGTTGTAATAGCCATACCTTTAGTGGCATCTATTAATTGAATATTTTCATTTCTATTAAGAAGGTCTCTTGCTAAATATGCTTCACCAGCAAGTCCAGAATAAATAAATGTTTCACCCTCAGAATAAATATCTTTTTTCTTTTCAGTAACTTCATAAGTTCTATCAGACCCCATAGGGTAAACACTAGAAACATTTGCATAATCTCCATATAGCATTTGAGTAGCATATTCAATTGGATATTCTGTTGTATATAAATAAGTATCAGAAAAATCATACTCAAAATCACAACCACATAATAATAAACAACTTAAAATAACTAACAATATTTTTTTCATTAATCCTCCTTAATAACAGGGTCATATCCAAAATCGCCAAAAGGATGACATCTAAGTATTCTTTTAATGCCTTTAAATATTCCCTTAAGTCCATATATTTCTAAACATTGTTTCATATACTCACTACATGTCGGAGTAAATCTACAAGCTCCATGACATTGAAGTGGAGTTATCTGATATAACTCAATTAATTTAATTAATATCTTTTTCATAATACAATTATATAATAATTAGGAAAAAAAATAAATATTAAAAATCAACAATGTATGTTATACTAAATATGTATGATTTAAAACTTGAAAAAGGTGATAGAATGAAAAATATATTTAAAAAATATGGAATAATTATAAATAATGAAGAATTACTACTAACAGCATTAACTCATTCAAGTTACTCAAATGAACATGAAGGAACTTGTTATGAAAGATTAGAGTATCTAGGAGATGCAACACTAGAAATAGTATGTAGTGATTATTTATATAATAATACAGAAGAATCAGAAGGAGAAATGAGTCGATTAAGAAGACTATATGTATGTGAAAATGCGCTTTATGAATATTCAAAAGAATTAGATTATGCAAAACATATTAGACTAGGAAATGGAATAACAGAAGCAAATAAAACAATAATAGCAGACGTATTTGAAGCATTAATTGCTGTAGTTTACTTAGAAAGTGGACTTGATGCAGTTAAAAAGATTTTTAATGAACTAATAGTACCATACATAAAAAGAAAAGATGATTTTTTAATGGACTATAAAAGTTTATTACAAGAAAGTGTACAAACTGTTAAAAAAAGCGTTACATATAATTTAGTAGAAGAAAGTGGACCTGCACATCACAAAGTATTTAAATCTCAAGTAATAATTGATGATTTAGTTTATGGAGAAGGAATCGGTTTTACTAAAAAAGAGGCAGAACAAAACGCTGCTAAAGATGCATATATTAAAAGGGCTTCATAAAATGCCTTTTTTAAATAAACAAATAGTAGGTGATAATTAATGTATATAAAAGAAATAAAAATATATGGATTTAAAAGTTTTGCGGAAAAACTAACTATAGAACTAGATCCAACATTCACAGGAATAGTAGGACCAAATGGTTCAGGAAAAAGTAATATAGTTGATGCAATAAAATGGGTACTTGGTGAACAAAGTGTAAAATCACTTCGTGGAAGTAATAATATGACTGATGTAATATTTACAGGTTCATCTTCACGACCAGCATCTAATTTTGCAAGTGTATGTATTGTATTTGATAACACAGATAGAACATTAAATATAGATTACTCAGAAGTATCAGTAAAAAGAACAGTATATAAAACTGGTGAAAATGAATACTATATAAATAATGAAAAATGTAGACTTAAAGATATAACAAACTTGTTTTTAGATTCAAGAAGTAGTAAAGAATCATTTAATATTGTCCCACAAAATAAAATAGATCAAATATTAAGTGAAAAACCAGAAGAAAGAAGAGTAATTTTTGAAGATGCAGCAGGAGTTTTGAAATACAAAAAAAGAAAAGAAGAAAGTCTTGCAAAATTATCAAAAAATCATGATAACATAGATAGAATAAATTTAATAATAAATGAAAATGAAGAAAATCTAATTCCACTTGAACAATCTGCGAAAAAAGCAAGAGAATATAAAACAGCACTTGAAGAATTAGAAAGTGTAGAAATAGCACTTCTTGCAAAAGATATTACAACGTATAGTAGTGAACTAGATACACTAAATTCAGACAAATTATTAAAAGAAGAAGAATTGTCAAAATTAAGTAGTACATCAACAACAGATAACACAGAAATAGAAAAAGTAAAAACAAAAATACTAAATGTAGATGAAAAAATAAAAACAATTAGTAATGAAATATTTAAAATAAATGAAAATCTTTTAGAATTAAGCAACAAAAAAACACTTATGACTGAAAGAATAAAATATGATAAAGAATCAAATACAGTAAAAAATAATTTAGTAAATTTAAAAGAAAAACAAGCTGTATTAAATAATGAAATAGCAGCAATTAAAATAGATATTGATAATTTTATTCAAAATAGTAAAGTATTAAGCGAAAAATTAAGCTCAAAAACAAATGATTATAATTTAATGAATAGAGAAAAAGAAAAGTTAAATTATGAATTAAATCTAAAAAGAAAAGAACTTGCTGATATTAAAAATAAAATTGATATTATTGAAACAAATCTTTCAAATATGAATAAAATTCCATATGCAGTAAGAAGTATAATAGACAATCCAACATTAAGAGGTATTCATAATATATTAGCAAATGTAGTAGAAACAAAAAGTGAATATGCAACAATGTTAGAAGTGTCTCTTGGAGCAAGTGCAAATAATATTATTGCTGAAGATGAGTCATGCGTAAAAGAAGCGATAGAATACTTAAAAAGGCATAATAAAGGAAGAGCAACATTTTTCCCATTAAATGTAATAAAACCAAAAAGTATAGATCCAGAAACACTAAGAAATATTCAAAATATAATAGGATTTGTAGGTATTGCAAGCGATTTAGTAACATATGACTCAAAATATTACAATATTGTAATGAATCAACTTGGAAATATCATAGTATGTGAAAATATTCAAACTGCAATTCAAGTAAGTAAAAAAATAAATCACAGATATAGAGTAGTTAGTATAGATGGAGAAATAATTCATGTCGGTGGAGTAATGACCGGAGGAAGTTTAAAATCAAATAATAATTATATATCTGATAAATACGAATTAGAAAAACTAAAAGGTAATATTGAAAAAGTATTTAATGAAACAAAAGTTATTGAAAATAAACTAGAAAACACAGAAAAAGAATTAAATATATTAAAAGATAATGTATATTCAATAAACATAGAAGTAATAAAAAACACAGAAATTATTAATAATAAAAAATCACTTCTTGAATCAAATACTCATGAATTAGAATTAGTTAATAATGAAATAAATAACTTAAGTGAAAATAAATTAGATCAGGAACTAGACAAAGTTATAAATGATTACTATGATTTAGAACAAAAGAAAACTGAACTAGAAAAAAATCTAGAAATATCTAATAAAGAAAAAATGGATTTAAATTCTACATTAGGCGAACTTGAGTTATCAGTTAAGAAAATGAATTCTAAATTTAATGAATTAACTTCTCAAATAAATTCACTTGAAATAAAAATAACAAAACTAAACATAAACTTAGACTCATGTTTAGCAAGATTGAGTGAAGACTATAGTTTAGGTTACGAAAGAGCACGTAAAGAATATATACTTGAAATAGATGAAAACATCGCACGTGAAAAAGTAAATACTTTAAGAAGAAAAATAAAATCATTAGGAGAAGTAAACTTGGGTTCTATTGAAGAATATGAACGTGTATATAAAAGAGTAACATTCTTAACAAAACAAAGAGAAGACTTACTTAAAAGTGAAGAAGATTTACTTACTATTATTGATGATATGGACAAAAGTATGGAAGAAAAATTTGTTGAATCATTTAATAATATTAATAAAGAATTTTCAAATGTATTTAGAACTTTATTTAAAGGTGGAAGTGCTCATTTGGAAATGACAGATCCAAGTAATGTTTTAGAAACAGGAATTGATATTATAGCTGTACCACCAGGAAAAACAAAAAAACCACTAAGTTTATTATCAGGTGGAGAAAGAACAATGACAGCAATAAGTTTATTATTCTCAATAATGAATTTAGAACATGTTCCATTTGTAATATTAGACGAGGTAGAAAGTGCACTTGATGAAAATAATGCAACAGTTTTCGGAGAATATTTGCATAATTATAAAAATAAAACCCAATTACTTGTAATAACACATAAAAAGAAAACAATGGAATTCCTTGATAAATTATATGGAATTACAATGCAAGAAAGTGGTGTTAGTAAAATAGTAAGCGTAAAATTAGATGATTAAATAATCATCTTTTTTTTGTATAAGAATAGTGTTATAATTTAAAATAGGTGATACTATGAACAAAATAAAAAAACTAGTATTTTTAATGATATTAATGATACCATTATGTATTAGCGCAAAATCATATACATACGATAACGCGATAAATAAAGCAAATACTTATATTGATTCATTTGATGATTATAATGATTATATAAAAGTAGGTTCAATGCCATATGATTATTATGAAAATTCAGTAAAACATAGTATACGTTTTAAAAAAGGTGGATTCTTAAGTGAAGAAGAATTTAAAATGACTAATGTAACAAATCATTCATATTTAGCAACAGGACTTGAATATTGGACTCTTACACAATCAAGCAACAAAAGAAATTATGTTGTATCATACTCATTAAATGAGCTTGATATAAATAAAAAGGCAAATGTTAGAATAACAGAATATGTAAAAAATGAAACAAAAATAGAAGGTGCAGGAACTAAAAATAATCCATGGTATTTTCAAAAAGTAAAAAATATAAACCTATATTTACTTAATGAGAATCGTGGAGATTTAGGAGAAGATGACTGCACAGATACAGATAAAAAAATAACATTGATACAAAATGGTACAGAAGACGTAGGATTTTATATATGTCCAAAAAAAGGATACAGATATTATAATTCGAGCTGTAAAGAATTTATTAAATCAGATAGTACCATAGATGATAAATTCGTTATTAATGGCAAATTTGATGATAATGTGATTTGTTCAATAGATATAATGTATGAAACAGATAAAATAATAACACAATGTGAAAATTGTGATAAACAAAGTAAACCAAATGTATTTTATATAGCAAAAAATAGAGATAAATGGTTTACAGACGAATGGGGATTTAATGAAGTAACAAAATTAACTAGTTTACCTGAAAAAACCGGATATTTATTTCAAGGATATTATACTGAAGAAAATGGAAACGGAACACAAATAATAGATAAATATGGAAATATCATAAGTACAAACATTCAAGAAAATATTCCAAGTGATTATAAAATATATGCAGATTGGACTCCAATTACATATACAGTAGTTTTTGATGCAAATGGTGGGTCAGGTACAATGAATTCAATTACATGTACATATGATTTACCATGTAATACACTAACAAATAATTTTACAAAAGATAATAGTTATTTTATGGGATGGACAAAAACTAAAGAAACAACATCATCAAATAGTGGAACATCACTTAACAAAATTAATTTTGAGAATGGTGGAAAGATAAATGAAAATCTTACAACAATAAATGGTTCTACTGTAACAATATATGCAAAATGGCTATCTTGCCAAACAGGTACATTAACAAATGATCCATCAAAAGGATTTGTATGTTTGTCAAGTAGTCAAAAATATTCATATGACTGTAATTGTGATACTTGTACAAGCTATTATACATGTATGACATCTTCAGGAGGATGCGGAAGCTATTCAAGTTATTCATATAGCTGTCAAACAGGCTCTTATTCATGCTGCAAAGGAACATATGTAAGGCATGACGCTGTTTGTAGAGTATGGGGAACTTGCCCAACATACGGAACATGTACAGGAACTCGTTATAATGACGCACCATGTTATGGAACATGTAGTGATTCTTATCCATGTAATTGTAGTACATGTTATGCATGTAATTCAGGATGGACAACATACTCAGGAAGTGGAACTTCATTAGTATGTTATAAAGGAACAATAATAAAATAGGAGGAAATATGACAAAAGGAAATTTTATAATTATAATAGTTATATCTATAGTAATTTCAGTAGTAATGTTTTTCTCAGGATTCATAATTGGAAAAACAGTAAATAAAGAAAAGAAATGTGTTACAAATAACAATAATCAATTAGTTGCAACAAAAAACGATGATAGAGAACAAATAGCACAATTAACTCAAGAACAAACAAGTATTTATGATTTATTTAACAAATATGGAAAAGAAATCTATAATAATAACAAATATAATAATTTATCAAAAGATGGAAAAACACCATATGCATCATTATTAGATTTGCAAAAATTAGGATATGATGTATCAAAAATTGAAAACATTTGTGAAAGTCATTCTCCAGCAATATATTTTGATATCTATAATGAATTTGCAGTTTCTTATGAAGAAGAGCCACTTCAAATAATACTAGATTGTTACAAAATAAAATAAAATGCACAAAAGTGCATTTTTATTTTTAATTATTAGTAGAAAATTATAATTAAATTTGATATAATAAAAACATAATAGGTGAATAATATGGAAGATAAGAAACCAGAAAATAAAAAACCAATTATTATTATAATAGCTCTTGTTATTATAATTATATTATCATTAGTGATTATATTAATTACTAAAAAGGATGATGAAAAACCAAATATTCCAGCAGATAATATAACAAATAAATCAGAAATAACAAAAAATATTCACAAACTTGACGAAAAAAATTATTTAGTCGAAATAAAAAATAATAAAAGTAATTTGGTAAATCTAGATGTTTCAGTATATACATATAATGAAAACAAAGAAATACTAAATTCAACTAGTAAAACTATTGAATATTTAGAAATAGGTAATTCATCATATATAGAAATAGAATATGATGAAAATGAAAATAACGAATATGAAATAGTGATAGAAAAAGAAGAAGAAAGTGATTCTAGTAAATCATTTACAAAACAAATGGAATTTAATCATGAACAATTAGAAAATAATATTAAATTCACATTAAAAAATAATTCTAAAGTTGATGTAGAAAAAATAATATTTGAAATTGTATATTATAAAGACAATAAAATTATAAAATACAATACAGTAGGATATAATAATTTATTATCAGAACAAATGATAGGAGATATATTATATACACCACAAGATGAAAATGGTAATGAAATAGATTTTGATAAATATGAAATAACATTTATGGCTTACAACTAAAATGTTATTGATTGGTAAACTAATTTATGTTAAAATATTTTAGTAGTACAAACTAAGGAGGATATATGAGTTTAATAAAATTAACAAATCTTTTTCCAATTGAAGTTGATGAGGAGACAGAAAGTTCAAATGAAACAGAAACAATAAAAAGTAACACAAAAGAAATGAAAAACAAAACTATTCTTGTAGAACCAAGAGCTTTTTCAGAAGCACAACAAATTGCTGATTACTTAAAAGCAAAAAATCAAGTTGTAGTTAATTTTAAAAGAGTTACAACAGATGTTTCAAAAAGAATTATGGATTTCTTAAACGGAATAGTGTATGCTATTGATGGTACTATGCAAAAATTAGGTCCTGGTATTGTACTATGCGCACCAAAAGGATTTGAAATTGAAGGTAGCATTTCTGATGATGATACTAAAAAAGGAAGCAAAAAAGACACTCAAGAATGGTAATAATGGTATTTATATAAAATAGAGGTGAGGCATGAAAAAATTTGAAACAGTTTTTCGTGGTTATGATAAAGCACAAGTTCAACTGTTTTTAGACGATGTAATTAAAAACTATGAACTCTTACTTGAAAAAAGTAAAAAAACAGAAGCGGAAAATTTAAAATTAAAAACAGAAAATGAATATTATAAAAAAATAGAAGATACAATGAATAGAGCAATTTATAATGCTGAAAATATGGGTGACCAAATAAAATCATCCGCAAGAAAAGAAGCAGAATCATTAATGGTTGAAGCAAGACATAATGCAAATAGAATTATAAATGATGCACTATTAAAAGCTGAAAAAGCACAAAATCATGCTGACCAATTAAAAAGAAATACCAATATGTTGAAAAGACGCTTAAGACAAATTATAGAAAACCAATTAGCTGTTATCGAAGAAATGGATAATGTTGATTTTAGCGGAGTAGATGATAAATATTAATCTACTCTTTTTCTTTGGTTCTAAATTTGCTAAAATATTCATATAAGGAGAGACATGAAATATATACCATTAAATATAAAAACTGAATACGATTTAATGAATAGTCTAATAAAAATAGATGAACTCATTTTATATGCAAAAAACAATAATATAAATACACTAGGTATAACAGATACAGAAATGTTCGGAAGTTTTGAATTCATAACAAAATGTCAAAAAAATAATATAAAACCAATAATTGGAACTGAACTAAATATAAATGAAATTAATTTCTTTTTGTATGCCCAAAATTACAACGGATTCAAATCATTATGTAAAATTATAAGCAAAAAGAATTTAGAAGAATTAAATTTAGATTATATATTTAAAATGACAGATGACATTATTTGTGTATGCGATTATAAAGACTATGAAACATTTAAAAATAAGTTTACATATACTTTTATAAAATATAAAAATGATATTGAAAAAACAAATGCTCTTCTCATAACAAACGATATAGTTTATTTTAATGAAATAAGATACTATGAAAAAAATGATATGTATTATTTTAAATATTTAAAATATATTGAAGAACAAAAAACAATAGATGAAAATATTGATATAAAAGAAACATATTTTGAAGAAATAACAGATAACTTTGATATAACAAGTACAATAAAATTTAGCAATTTAATTAATTTAGAATTTCCAAAAAGTACACTACATATACCAGTTTATAAAGAAAATTCAAAAGAATTTTTAAGAGCATTAGCTAAAAAAGGATTAGAAAAAAGATTAAATAACAATGTACCTGATCATTATAAAAAAAGATTAACATATGAACTTGATGTAATTGAAAAAATGAATTATGTTGATTATTTTTTAATTGTTTATGATTTTATACTATTTTCTAAAAAGAATAATATATTAGTGGGTCCAGGAAGAGGAAGCGGAGCAGCTTCACTTGTAAATTACTCACTTGGAATTATAAATATAGATCCATTAAAATACGATTTAATTTTTGAAAGATTTTTAAACCCAGACAGAATAACTATGCCAGATATAGATATAGATTTTGATAGTTTAAAAAGAGAAGAAGTAATAGAATATGTAACAAATAAATATGGAATAAATAATACAGCAAGAATAATATCATTTAACACACTATTACCAAAACAAGTAATAAGAGATGTATCAAAAGTATTAAATATGAATACTGTACTTGTAGATAAAATATGTAAAACAATTAAAGATGAAAAAGACTTTAATTTACTAAAAGAAAATAAAGAATTTATAAATATAATAAACAGAAATAACGAATCAAAAGAATTAATAAAAATATGTAATAAATTATGTGGAATTAAAAAAAATACAAGTATACATGCAGCAGGAGTAGTAATTAGTGATATTCCATTATATAATCTAATGCCATTATATAAAAGTAATGATGTAATACTAACAGGATATGATAAAGATCATATTGAAGAATTAGGCCTTTTAAAAATGGATTTTTTATCTATCAAAAATTTAAATACAATATCTAATATTTTAGAAGAAATAAAAAATGATAATATAAATTTAAACATAGATAATATTGATCTAAATGATAAAAAAACACTAGATTTATTTAAAAATGGATATACAAACGGAATATTTCAATTCGAAAGCGACGGCATGAAATCATTTCTTAAAAAATTAGAAGTAGATAATTTTAATACACTAGTAGACGCAATCGCACTTTATAGACCAGGACCAAGAGAAATGATTGATGAATACATATTAAGAAAAAAAGGTAAAAAGAAAATAACTTATTTAATTCCTGAATTAGAAAGTATATTAAAAAGTACATATGGAATAATCATATATCAAGAACAAGTACTAGAAATACTAAGAAAAATCGGTAATTATACATACGCAGAAGCAGATTTAATAAGAAGAGCAATGTCAAAAAAGAAAGCAGATATTATTGAACAAACAAAATCAAAATTCACCTCTTCAGTTATGTCAAAAGGATATACAGAATCAGTTTCACTAGAGTTATTTGAATTAATATTAAAATTCTCATCATATGGCTTTAATAAATCACACTCAGTAGTTTATTCACTTGTAGCTTTTCAAATGGCTTATTTAAAAATAAATTATACAAAATATTTTATGAAAAATTTATTAAATATGAATAAATCAAATAATAAAATTAAAGAATATATAGATGAAGCAAAACTATTAGGAATAGAATTTTCATTAATAGATATAAATAATTCATGTAAAGAATTTGTAATAAAAAATAATAAACTAGTATTCCCATTTAGTTTAATTAAATCAATTGGAATAAATGTATCAAACGAAATAGAAGAAGAAAGAAACAAAAAGAAATTTGATTCATTTTATGATTTTGTAATAAGATGTTATGGAAAAGGTATAAATAAAAAAGTAATTGTTTCATTAATAGAATGCGGTTCATTTAATCAATTTAATATAAATAAAAAAACATATATACAAAATATAGATGAAATAATTAATTATGCTGATTTATGTAAAGATTTAAGTATAACACTAATCGAAAAACCAGTTTTTGAAGAAATAGATGATTTTACAGACAAAGAACAAATAGCAAATGAAATCAAAAACTATGGATTTTATTTATCATTTCATCCAGTAACAAAATATAGTAGAGAAAACTTAATTACATTAAATAACATAAATAACTATTTTAATAGGACTGTTACATCTATATTGTATGTAGAAGATGCTAAAACAATAAAAACAAAAAATAACGAAAAAATGTCATTTGTAAAATTTTCAGATGAATATTCTCAAATTGAAGGAATACTATTCCCAAATGAATATAAAAAAATAGGAGAACTAGAAGCAAATAGTGTATATAAAGTAATAGGTAAAATAGAGAAAAGAAATAACACTCTTCAATTTATTATATATAGCACAACAAACTTAGATAATTAATTGAATTAGATAATAAAAAATGATATTATATTATAGTAAGATAGGTGAGTAACATGAGTAGTCTAAATGATAAGAAAAGAGAAAATAAAATAAAAGAACTTTTAAAAACAACAAACGCTCTTAGATTAAGTTATGAAAGTATAACTCATTCAAAAAAACAAAAAAAGATAAGACTATTTAGAAGTAATGAATTAAAAATATTAACTGAAGAAGAATTTGAATTTTTAAAAAGAACAGATTCATTCAAAAGAAGATTAAGAGACGGAGAGACTATAAATGACATAATGCCAGAAGCACTAGCATTATGTAGAGAAGCAACAAAAAGAAGACTAGGAATGTTTCACTATGATGTACAAATTGAAGCTGCAATAGCAATGCACGATAACACAATTATAGAAATGAAAACTGGTGAAGGAAAAACACTGGTACAAATATTAAGTGCTTATTTAAGTGCATTAGAAGCAACTTCGTCATTAGATCCAAATGAACATAAACAAGTACATATAATCACAGCAAACGATTATTTAGCAGAAAGAGACTATGAAGATAACAAAAAAGTATTTGAACTACTTGGATTATCATGCGGATATGCAATGAGTCAAGGGCAAACAAAAGGAAATCCAAAGCTACTTGATAAAAAAAGAGAAGCTTATAAATCAGATATAATATTTGCAACTGCACCAACAATAGCATTCGATTATTTAGAGGATAATCATGCATTAAACGCAGATAAAAGGTTTATGAAAAAACCACTATTTAAAGCAATTGTAGACGAAGCAGATGATATATTACTAGATCAAGCAACTAGACCGCTAATATTAAGTAAAAGAGTACAAGAAAACGAAAAACATAAATATAACGATTTAGAAATTTATGATTGGGCAGTAAGATTTATAAATGGTGAAAAAGGTTATAGAAGAAAACCTATTACAGTTAAAGTATTTAATCAATATGAAAAAAATAAACATGATTCATATACAGAAGATTGTGCAATATATTTAGATAATCAATTTGTTGATATGCAAAATATAACACAAGAAATATACGGAGATAATCCAGATTTAACAGATCCAAATGTAGCAGAAGAATTATTCTTTAAAAGTCAAGCTGTTATTCAATGCTTACTTGCAGAATACTATTTCAAAGAAGGTAAACAATACCAAATATTTGAAGATAAAACTGCTGAAGATGACGAATATACATATATGAAAATTATGTTAACAGATGCTTCAACTGGTAGAAGTTTAGAACAAACAAAATATCAAAATGGAATACACGAAGCCATAGAAGCAACTGTGTCATATAAATTAGAACAAAAAAATAAAAAAGATAAGACAAAATATAAATTAAGATTCTCAAACAAAAACAAACCTGTAGCAAAAGTAACATATCCAGATTTCTTAAGTATATATGAAAACGGGGTATCAGGAATGACTGGTACTGCTGATAAAGATGAATTTATGGAGGTATATCAACTAGATACATATTTTGTACCAACAAGAAAACCAAATATCAGAAAAGATGAACCAGATGAACTTTATGCAACAGAAAAAGATAAATTTAATGCTATTTTAAGAGAAGTATTAGAATGTCAAAGAACAATGCAACCAGTTTTAATAGGAACAACAAACGTAGAAGAAAGTGATAGACTATGCAAAGTTTTATATGAATATGGTATAAGATTTCAAAGACTAGATGCTGTAAATAAAGACAACGAAAAAGGTATAAAAGAAACAGCAGGTTTACTAGGTACAGTAACAATTGCAACAAATATGGCAGGAAGAGGAATAGATATAAAATTAGGACCTGGTGTTGAAGAAGTTGGAGGATTATACGTAATCGGTTCATCAAAAAACAAAAATCAAAGAATTGACAACCAATTAAAAGGACGTGCATCAAGACAAGGAGAACCAGGAAAAACAAAATACTTTATGTCACTTGATGATGAATTAGTAAGATTGAGATATGGCAAAAAAGGACTAGAAAGTCTAAAAAAACAATACGAAGGTATAACAGGGCAAATAACAGATAAACTTACGTTAAAACTTGTAAACGATTGTCAAAGTAATGATGAAAGTAGAGTAAAAGAACAAAGAAAACATACTGAAGAACTAGAAGCAAAAGTATATACAAAACACAAAAAAATAATTTATGATCAAAGAGTTAAAATACTAACATCATCAGATAAAGAATTGATTGAAATTATAAATAAAATGATAGTTTCATACACAAATTCATTATTTGAACAAAAATCATCATATGATCAAATTTTAGCAAAACTAGGCCATTTAATAAAAATAGAAGAATGTTATGACGAAAAAGAAGAAATATTCAAAAATAATATTATAAATAGTTTAAATAGACAATTTTCATATTCATCACAATTAAAAACTGAAAAGTATTTACAAGTAACTAGAAGAAAAATGTTAAAAATAATTGATGACTATTGGATTTCTCATATAGAAAAATTACAAAGTAATTGGGATAATGCAACATATTATGCATATTCTAATGTGAATCCTATGGATATATATGAAAGAGAATCAATGATGGATTTACAAAATATGACATATTACATACAAAATGAAATGCTAACCTACGCATTAAAACCAGAGTTAGCATATGGAGTATATGAGGTAAAAGAAAATATAGAAGAAAAAGGAGCAATATTATGAAAGTGTTATTAACTTTATTAAAAGCAATAATTGCAATATATTTAGTTGCAATATTACTTCTAACAGCATTTTTTTTAACATATAAAGAATTATATAATAATCCTTTTCCTCTTTTATTTGATTATTCTTACTATAAAGTTGAAACAGAAGAATATACTCCTGATTATGAAAAGAATGACTTTATTATTGTCAAAAAAAGCGACGAAGTATCTCAAGGAGACTATGTTGTTTATGTAGAAAAAAAAGATATTGTAAGATTTAGAAAAGTCGTATCAAAAAATGGAGCGCTAGTAACATTAAAAAATCCAAATTCAAAAGATGATGAGGTTACAATAGATAGAAAAGATATCATAGCAGTAAGTACTTATCATAGTGATTTTTTAAGTTTATTATTAACGTGGTTAACAGAACCAGTTGTAGTAATTGCAATATTTGTAGTAGCAGTATTATTACCAGAAGTTCAATACAGAGATTATGATTAGAAATATACTATTATATATTAAAAAAATATGATATATTAATATTAAGATAGGAGAATAAAATATGAGTAAAATAGTAATTGCTTTTGGAGGAAACGCATTAGGAAATAATCCAAAAGAACAACAAGCCCTAATTAAAAAAGCTGTTAAAAATGTTGTACCTTTAGTAAAAGAAGGACATCAAATTATAATAGGACATGGAAATGGTCCACAAGTTGGAGTAATTAATCTAGCATTTGAAGATTCTTATGCAAATGAAGATATCCCATATATGCCATTTCCAGAATGTACAGCAATGAGCCAAGGATACATTGGTTATCATTTACAAAAAGGACTAAGAGATGTTTTAGAAGAAGAAGGGTTATATAAAAAAATTGTTACAATTGTAACACAAGTTGTAGTTGATAAAACTGACCCATCATTTAAAAATCCAACAAAACCTGTAGGTCCATTCTATTCAAAGAAAATGGCAGAAAAATTAATGGCAGAAAGTGGAGAAAAATATATTGAAGATTCAGGACGTGGATACAGAAAAGTAGTAGCAAGCCCAAAACCACTTGAAATTGTTGAAATCGAAACAATAAGAGATTTAATAAAAACAGATCATATTGTTATTGCAGGTGGAGGTGGAGGAGTTCCAATCTACAAACAAAATGAAGCAAAAGGAGCAAATGCAGTTATAGATAAAGATTTAGTAAGTTCACTAATGGCAAGAGAATTAAACGCAGATGCATTAATAATACTTACTAACGTAAAACAAGCAGAACTTCGCTATGGTACACCAGAAGCAGAAAAAGTAGGAAGCATTTCATTAGATGTTGCAAAACAATATATAGAAGAAGGACATTTTGCAAAAGGAAGTATGTTACCTAAAATTCAAGCTGCAATTAACTTTGTAGAAGCAACTGGAAAAAGAGCAGTTATTACTTCATTAAACAATTTAGAAAATGCATTAAATGGAATAAATGTAACAGAAATTCACAAGTAATTATATTACTTGTTTTTTCTTGTAAAAAAATATAATAAATGTTGATGTTACCAGTAACAATATGATATTATTAAAATAGGTGATAATATGAAAAAAATTAGCAAAATAATAGTACTAGTTATTACTTTTATGTTTTTAAGTTGTAACATTAAGGCATTAAATTATTCAAATGCGGTATCAAAAGCAGAAAACTATTTAAATAGTATATATGAATATAAAACAACATATCACAGGTATTTAATACCAATACCAGAAGATAAGGTAACAAAGTTTTATACCGAGTTAGAACAAAACGGTGAAAATTTTAAATACGGAGGATTGTTAAGCGAATATGAATTCTTAATAACAGAAAAACATAGAGGTAACAAATATTCATATTTATATGAAAGTGATGACTTTTGGACACTATCAAACGGAAATAGAGAAAATACAAAAAAAGTAATATCAAATAACGTAAATAACGTTGATATACACGAAGAATCACCCGGAGTAAAAGTAACAGAATTTGTAGATGATAGTACAATGATTATGGGTGCAGGAGCATATGATGATCCTTGGGTTTTTATACCTAAATATCAAGTTACTATAAAAACTAATGATAAAAATAAAGGAATGTTAATTGACCCAACAGTATCACCACAAACAGAAACAGAGGAAGTTACAATAACATTATCAAGAAATTCAACTGCATTCCTGAATGTAAAAGCAAAAGAAGGATATCAATATCTTGGTAATACATGTGGATACATAATAAATGACATTGATATAAGAAATTCTAACAATGTAACACAAGGTCAATTAAAAATATATGAAGTATCAAGAGATTTTGAATGTAAAATAAACTTTGGTGAAAAACCATTTGAAGTATTAATCGAAACAGATGGTAATTCATCAAATAACACTAATTTAAATAAAATATATATTCTTCCAAAAAAATCATGGTATAGTGACGAACAAGCACAACATCAAATTTCAAAAATAAATAATGTTCCTAAAAAAACAGGTTTTAAAACAGAAGGATTATATTTAGAAAATAATGGTGAATTATTACCAAATAATACATGCCAAGGCATAAAATATATATCTAGTGACGGAACATTAAAAGACGTTAATGAAATAACAAGAGCTATGATAGCAAATAACGTTACACTTTATCCATGCTATATACCAAATCAATATACTGTTAAATACGATTGTAATGGTGGAACTGGAGAATTACAACCAACAACACATTACTACAATGTTGCAGCAGATTTAAGAGAAAACGCATGTACAAGAGAAGGATATAAATTTTTAGGATGGAACACTGAACCAAATGGAAGCGGAGCATCATACTCAACAGGTTCACAAACAACTCCAGTAGCATCAGAAGGAACAGTAACACTTTATGCAGAATGGGAAAAATTAATAAAATATACAGCAAAAATACACTTAAATGGAGCAAGCAGTGTAAGTAAAGAAGAAATATATTGTTATACAGATGATGCAACAAAAGGTTGTGATATAACATTACCAACAATAACACCTGCATCAGGATTTACTGTATTGGGATTTAATACAATACAAAACGCAACTTCATCAACTAAAGATCCATCTACAACTGTAAATTTAAAAAGCGATACAAATTTCTATGCTATTACAAAATCAACATCTCCATATACTATAACATTTAATACAAACGGTTCTAGTGATATTACTTCATCAATAGATTGCTATAGATATAATGGAAATTCAACTTGTAAAGTGGTAGCACCAAATGCAACTCCAAAAGATGGATATACGCTAATAGGATTAAATACAGATGCAAATGCAACAACAAGTTCATGGAATATAGGAACTGAAAAAGAATTTACATCTTCTGCAACATATAATGTAATTCAAAGTAAAGAAATACAAGCAACATTTGAAAAAAATGGAGCTTCAACAATAACTGCAACAACTGTAAAATGTAAAATATATAATGCACAACAAGATTGTACAATAAAAACACCAGGGATAACACCAATAACTGGCTTTAGTACAGTTGGATGGAACACATCTTCAAGTGCAACAGAAAGTGAAGTTGGACAAAATGCAAATGTATCAATCAAAAGTAATAAAAAATATTATGCAATAACTAAAAAAGAAATAAAAGCAACATTTATAGCAAATGGAGCTTCATCAATTGGTTCATCAATCAAAACATGTGAAGTGTATAACGGATCAACATCAGGTTGTAAAATAACAGCACCTACAATAACTGCATCAAGTGGTTTCAGTGTGGTAGGATGGAATATTTCATCATCTGCAACAACAAGTACACTTGACCCAGGCGTTGAAATAACAATAAAAAATGATGTAACATATTATGCAATTACTAATAAAACAATTAAAGTAACATTTAATACAAATGGAGCTTCATCAATTGGTTCATCAAGCGAAACATGTAAAGTGTATAACGGATCAACATCAGGTTGTAAAATAAAAGCACCTACAATAACTGCATCAAGTGGTTTCAGTGTGGTAGGATGGAACACAGCATCAAATGAAACAACAAGTACATTAAATGTAAATGCTGAAACAACTGTAACAGAAAATAAAACTTATTATGCAATAACTAAAAAAGGAATAACAGCAACATTCGTAGCAAATGGAGCTAGTTCTATCGGTTATAACAATAAAACATGTTATGCATATAATGGTTCTACAAATGGATGTAAAGTGACATCACCATCAATTACACCAGTAAGTGGATTTACTGCAGTAGGATGGAATACTGATGAAGATGCAACAACAAGTATTTTAAATGTTAATACAGATGTAACAATTAAAAATAACGTTACATATAACGCAATAACAACCAAAACAATAACAGTAACATTTAATAAGAATGGAGCAAGTGATATAGCATACACAAGCAAACAATGTGTATTGAAAAAAGGAGATACTTCAACTGGATGCGTAGTTAGAACACCAGCAATTACTCCAGCATCAGGATTTACTACAGTTGGATGGGGTACAAGTGCAAGCGCAATAAAAGGTACATCACCAAACTCTGATGTAACAGTAACAGCAGATAAAAATTATTACGCAGTAACTAGAAAAACACTAACCGCAACATTTGTTTCAAACGGAGCAAGTTCAATTTCATCAACAAGTGCAAGTTGTCTGATATATAATGGCTCTACTTCTGGTTGTAGTGTATCAACACCTACTATAACACCAAAAACAGGATTTACAGTATTAGGATGGGCGAATGTATCAAGTTCACAAGCTGCTTCAACTCAAACAGCATCTGTTAATCAAAATGCAACTACTACAATAAAAGCTGATACAACATTCTATGCAATTACACAATCAAGTACAGAAATTACAGTTACATTTAAACAAAACGGAACTGGAACATCTGATACAACAAGAAAATGTCGCATTTATAATTCACAAACATCATGTAGTGTAACATCTCCAGCAATAACAGCATCAAGTGGATATACAGCATTAGGATGGAACACATCTTCAACTGCAACGGCAAGTTCGTGGACACAAAATACTGCAAAAAGTTTTAGTGCAAATGCAACATATTATGCAATACAAAGTAAGCAAGTAACAGTTACATTTAAAGCAAATGGATCTTCAACAACAGAGACAACAAGAACTTGTAATATAACAGGATCAAATACTACATGTAGCGTTACTACACCAGCTATAACACCTGCATCAGGATTTACAGCTGTAGGATGGAACACATCTTCAAGTGCAACAGCAAGCGCAGTAAATCAAAATTCATCACTTAGTGTTAGTGCAAACGCAACATATTATGCAATAACAAAATCAACAGCTGCAATATCAGTAACATTTAAACAAAATGGTTCTTCTACTGCAGACTCAACAAAAACATGTTATAGATATAATGGAGCAGGAAGTTGTAATATAACATCTCCAGCTATAACACCTGCATCAGGATTTGCTGCTGTAGGATGGAATACATCTTCAAGTGCAACATCAAGTGGATTAAATACTAGTACAGCAAAAGCATTTAGTGCAAATGCTACATATTATGCAATAACAAAATCAACAAGTGCAATATCAGTAACATTTAATATAGGAAGTACAAGTACAACTACATCAACAAAAACATGTTATAGATATAATGGTGCATCAAGTTGTACAATTCAAACACCTGCAATAACACCAAAAAGCGGTTATACACAAAATGGTTGGGGAACAAGTTCATCATCATCAACTGCATCATATAACGCTAGTACAAATTATTCGTTCAGTGCAGGAACAACACTATACGCACTTCAAAAGAAAACAATAACAATAACATTTAACAAAAATACTGCATCATCTGTTAGTCCAACAAGTAGAACATGCACAATGTATAACTCATCAACAACTTGTTCAGTTCAAATGGCAACAATAACAGCAGGGTCAGGTAAAACAGCGGTAGGTTGGGGAACAAGTTCAAGTTCAACATCATCAAGTTATACACCAGGTTCTTCATATAGTTTCAGTGCTTCAACAACATTGTATGCAATAACAAAAGCAAATACACAAACATATACATTTAACTTTAAAAAATCTTCATCACATAGTTTTTATAGTTATAGTAGTACAACAAAATCATGTAGTGGTGCAGGAAGTTGTACAGTTTCAGCACCATCATTTAGTACGGGAAGAAATAATAAATATGGAAATCCATCATTAAAACCATGTTGGGCAATTGGAGATGGATATGGATGCTATTATTGGCCTGGGGAATATATGTCATCATCAGAATCAACAACATGGTATACAGCAGTTGATTTTGATAATTACTATTATTCAATTTCGGATAACGGAGTTAATGCAAGATCATGTGCTAGTACATCATGTGGAATTGTAGACGGATTAAATAATGGACACACATTTAGACCAACAAGCTACAAATATGCATCAGGAAGTGGATGTGATAATAGCATTTGGTACTATGGATACTCAGAAGAAGAAGGTTGGTGGGGATACATATGTTCATATTACGTAAATTAGGAGGCGCTAATGAAAAAAGATAACAATAAAAATATATTTATAATAATTGGAATAATAGCTTTAGTTATAGTACTAGGAATTGTCCTAGTACTAGTAATTAAAAAAGAAGAACCAAAACCAATTGAAAAACCAAAAGAAGAACCATACAAACAATGTGAAGAATTAAAAGATGAGAAATATCGTGATATATCTAATTGGAACCATAATGAATTAAATTATGACATGGATAAAGAAGGAAATAGGACAAATAATAGTGCTAAAATAAAAGAACTTCACCAATTAGATGGTGGATACAATATTTCAGAAATGACAATTGTTTCTAAAAAATGTAGTGAAACAAAAGCTGAATTAAAAGCAAAATTTACAAATAACAGTGGCAAAGACATTGAGTTCGGAACTATAAACTTCTATTTTAAAACATCAGAAGATGCTGAAAAAGAAGTGAATGTATCATTAGATGTAAGAGATTTAAAAAATGGAGAAACAAAAGAATTAGAAACTTCATTTAGATTCAGAATTATTGATGCATACGACTATAGAGCAGTGTTTGCAGACAGTTCACAAATGGAAGGTTAATTTAAAGACGATTAATTCGTCTTTTTATTTGTATCTCATTGACAAAAATCAAATAAAATAATATAATCTACTCGTAAGCAATGAAGAGGAAAGTAGAAAATTACTTAACTGCATAGAGAACTAATGGTTGGTGGAAATTAGTGATTAGTAATATTTCGAAAAAAGAAAAGTGACAAACCTTAGAGCTTAATCGCACTTCTGCGTTAAAGAGTAAAGATAGAATTATAAAGATCTATGAAGTAAGATGGCACAGCGTACAAACACGCTCTTACGAATAGATCTTTTTTTATTTAGAAAGGGATGTAAAAATGGCAAACAAATACAGAAACATATACTGTGGAGAAGTAACAAAAGAATATGTTGGAAAAGAAATAAGACTAGCTGGATGGATTGAAAACGTAAGAAACCTTGGAAGTTTAGTTTTCATAACACTAAGAGATGAAAAAGGAGTAGTACAATTAATTTCAAATGATGTAGAAAAATACTCATCATTAAACCGTGAGTCAACTGCAACTGTAACAGGAACTGTTGAATTAAGAACAGAAGATATGATTAACAAAAATATGAAAACTGGAGAAGTAGAAGTTCATATTAAATCATTAGAAGTTTTAGGAGATGTATTTAAAACACTTCCATTTGAAGTAAAAAGTTCTAAAACATCTACAGAAGAAACTAGACTTAAATATAGATATCTAGATTTAAGAAATAAAGAAGTACATGACAATATCTTATTTAGAACACAAGTTATTGATTATATAAGAGAAATTATGAAAGGAATGGATTTCACTGAAATTCAAACTCCAATCTTAACTGCATCAAGTCCAGAAGGAGCAAGAGATTTCATTATTCCATCAAGAAAATTTAAAGGAAGATTCTATGCTTTACCACAAGCACCGCAAATCTTTAAACAATTACTTATGTGTAGTGGATTTAATAAATATTTCCAAATAGCACCATGTTTTAGAGATGAAGATGCAAGAAGCGACAGATTATATGGAGACTTCTATCAACTTGATATGGAAATGTCATTTGCAACTCAAGAAGACGTATTTGAAGTAGGACAAAAAGTATATTATGAAATATTCAAAAAATTCGGTACTAAAGAAGTATCAGAAGTACCATTTAGAAGAATACCATATAGGGAATCTATGGAAAAATATGGTTCAGATAAACCGGATTTAAGAATTAAATTTGAAATAGAAAATATTACAGAATTACTTTCTAAAAATGAAACACCTGTATTCAAAGATAAAGAAGTAAAATGCTTTAAAGTTGATTCATGTGATAAATCAAATTCATGGTATAAAAAACTTGATGAAGAATACAAATCACTTGGAGCTTCTGCTTTAGGATTTGTAAAAATTAATGAGAATAAAGAATTAGTAGGATCATTTGCAAAATTATTAAGTGACGAAGAAAAAGCAAACTTAACAGAAAGATTCAATTTAGAAGAAAATAACGTATTATTTATAATATGTGGTACAAAAGGAGAAAAATTCTCAAAAATTTGCGGTAACTTAAGATTAAAAATAGCAAATGAATTAGATTTAGTAGATAAATCAAAATATGAATTCTGTATTATTGTTGATTTCCCAATGTATGAATGGAATGAAGAAGAAAACAAATATGACTTCACACACAATCCATTTAGTATGCCAAATGGTGGAATGGAAGCACTAGAAAATAAAAAACCAGACGAAGTACTAGCATGTCAATATGACTTTGTATGTAATGGTTTAGAAATGGCGTCAGGTGGAGAAAGAAATTATAATCCAGTATTACTTAAAAAAGCATTTGCAATAGCTGGATACGATGAAAGCGTAGTAGAAAGTAAATTCCCATCATTATATCAAGCATTCCAATATGGAGCTCCACCACATGCAGGAATGGCTCCTGGAATTGATAGAATTTTAATGACATTAAAAGATGAAGAAAACATAAGAGAAATGGTAGCATTCCCATTAGCAGCAAACGGAAGCGATGCATTAATGGGATGTCCAAACGAAGTGTTTGAACATCAACTAAGAGAAACACATATTAAAGTAAGAGACTAATGGTGTATGATGCAGTTAAAATATGTAGAAGATTTAACGCTAAGAGATAATTACATAATTCTAACAAACAAATCACAAGAAATTATGAATAGAAATTATCAACTAAGCATCAATACATTAACAGAAGATGATATTATAAGTGGAATGAGTTATCAATTTTTAGATACATTAGATTTAAAAATATATAATATAATATCAAAAATAGATAGATTAAAACAAAATATAGATTCAAAAGAATTAGCATTTAATTTAGTATATGAAATACTTGAAGATTCAAAAATATTTTCAATAAGTGAAGGAACATTAGAAAGCATAATAAACCAAATGAATAAAAGTAGTTATGCTTTCTATCCATATAACACATTTGATGAATTTGTAAAATGTAATGATTTAAAATTTTACATAGCAAAAGATCAATTGAATATATTAATTGATGATGAAAATACAACAATATTCGAAAAAATAATAATAATATATGAAAAATTCAGAGACAAAGAATACATGTATTTAGATGAATTTATAATCTATCTAATTAAAAGATTAAATATAATAAAAAAGGAAGTGAAAAAATGAACGAATTAAGTGAACAAGAAATAGTAAGAAGAAATAAATTAGAAGCAATAAGCGAAGTGTGTAATCCATATCCAGAAAGATTTGAAAGAACACATAGACTACATGAAGCAAAAGAATTAGAAGATGGAACTAAAAATGTAAGTATTGCAGGAAGAATAGGTTTCATGAGAAAAATGGGGAAACTTAGCTTCGTAAAAATTCGTGATCTTGAAGGAAATATGCAACTTGAAATTAAAGTAGATATTGTAGGAGAAGATAAATACGAATTCTTCAAAAAACAAATAGATGTAGGGGATTTCATAGGAGCAACTGGAGAAATATTTACAACACAAACAGGAGAAAAAACATTAAGAGTAGAAAGTTTTGAATTTTTAGGTAAAGCATTAAAACCACTACCAGAAAAATTCCATGGACTTACTGATATTGAAGCAAAATATAGACAAAGATATGTAGACTTAATAATGAATGAAGACTCAAGACGCGTATTCTTAGGAAGAAGTAAATTATACTCATTTATCCATAAGTATTTAGGAGAAAATGGATTCTTACAAGTAGAAACTCCAATTTTACAAAATGCTGTATGTGGAGCAAGCGCTAAACCATTTTATACTCATCATAACGCGCTTGATATGGATTGTAATTTAAGAATTGCACCAGAAACATATTTAAAACAATGTATAGCTGCAGGATTTGATAAAGTATATGAAGTAGCAAGATGTTTTAGAAATGAAGGAATGGATACAGAACACTTACAAGAATTCACTCAAGTAGAATGGTATGCTTCATACTGGAATTTCGAAGATAACATTAAATTCTATACTGGATTTATTAAAAATTTATTAATTGAATTAACAGGTTCACCAGTAGTAACTTATCAAGGAACAACACTAGATTTTGGTAAAGAAAATTGGAATAGAATAAACTATGTAGAAAAATTAACAGAAATATTAGGATTTGATTTCCTAAGTATAACTGAACCACAAGAATTAAAAGATAAAATAGTAGAAAAAGGTATATTTACATATGAAGATTTAGAAGATTATAAATCACTAAGTCAAATAATTGATTTTACATACAAAAAAACAATTCGTGCTCATATAGTTGAACCAACTATTATTTATAATTATCCAGCAGTTTTAATTCCACTAGCAAGACGTAATGATAAAGATAATAGAATTATTGATGTATTCCAAGTATTAGCAGCAGGAACAGAACTTTGTAAAGCATATTCAGAACTTGTAGATCCAAAAATTCAAAGAGAAAATTTTGAAGAACAACTTAAAGCCAAAGAACAAGGCGACGATGAAACTATGGAACTTGATGAACAATTTCTTGGAGCTATGGAACAAGGTATGCCTCCAATAAGTGGTCTTGGATTCGGTATTGATAGATTAATGATGATAATCTATGATATGCCATCAATTAGAGATGTAGTTTTATTCCCACAAATGAAAGATAAGAAAAACTAAGATATCGAAAGATATCTTTTTTTGATATAATAAAATAGGTGATAAAATGAAAAAGTACATACAAAACTATATTAAAGAAACAGAAAATAAATTAAAAAAAGAAATAATAAGAAAAGATTTAGAAGAACTTAAAGATAAAATTACTTTCTTTTCACACGAAAGAATAGTTCATATGTTTATAATGTTATTTTGTATTTTAATTTTACTTATATTTGTAATATTAACTCTTCAAAATATTAAATTTCTATTAATTACAGTAATATTAATGATATTAAATATTTTTTATATAATGCATTACTATTTTTTAGAAAATTCAGTTCAATATTTATACAAACTTTACGACAAAATGAATGACAAACTAAAATAAAATATGTATAATATTTTTAAGTGAGGTAAAGAAGTGATAGATGCTAAATTAGAAAGACTATTTAATACAATAAACTTTAATAAAGATTATTATTTATATTTTAAAAATGCTTCTGTAAAAGAAGTTCTTTTGCTTAAAAAAATAAATAGAATGACACTTGTAATAGAAATAGATAATTTAATACCATTAGATGTATTTAAAGAATTATTTCAAAAAGCAAGCACATTAAAAGGAGCAGATTCTGTAAAATTTAAATTTATTGTAAAAAATAATACATTGTATTTTAATGATTACTTTAACTATTACTTTGATATAACAATAAAAAAATCACCTATGTTAAATTGCATAGACAAAGACAAAATAAAAATAGATGGAAGTAAAATTCATTTTGATGTATTAAACACAGCAGAAAAAAATAAAATAGAAGAAATAAGCGATAAAATTATTGAATTTATGTCAGATATGGGATTTGATAATACAGAAGTAAGCGTAACAATAAATGAAGAAGAAAGAAAAAAATTCATTGAAGAAATAGAACATATCCAAGAAGTTAAAATAAATAAACAAACAAGTAAAGTAATAAAAGGAAAGAGCGTTCTTGGTGACTTAAGTGATATTAAAAACTTAACAACAGATCAAAGAAATGTTGCAATACTTGCAGAAGTATTCGGAGTAGACTCAAATACGACACAAAGTGGATGGTTCATTATAACATTAAAATTAACTGATTACACAGATAGTATGATAGGAAAAATGTTTACAAAAGATGAAGGTGAATATAATAAATTACTATCAGAAATAAAACCAGGTAAATGGTATAAAATGAAAGGTAGTGTTTCATTTAATACAAGAAGTAATGACTATGAATTTAGCATTAACGATGTAGAAAACTATGAGAAAAAAGTAGAAAAAATTGTAGATGATGCACCGGTTAAGAGAGTAGAATTACATGCTCATACTATGATGAGTCAAATGGATGGACTTACTAAACTTGATTTAGGAAAACATACATGCGAATTAATAAGTAGAACAATAGATATGGGGTATAAAGCTGTAGCAATAACTGATCATAACGGATGTCAAGCATTTCCAATTTGTTATAGTTTAATAAAAGGATATAATAAAAAACAAGAAGATCCAGAAAAGAAATTTAAAGGATTATTTGGAACAGAATTAACATTAGTTGATGACACAATTAGAATAGTTGTAAGACCAGATGAAACGAAACTTGAAGGAACTGAATTTGTAGTATACGATACAGAAACTACAGGGTTTAATGCAGCAAACGGAGATCAAATGATTGAAATCGGAGCTGTTAAAATCAAAGATGGAATGATTACTGATAGATTTGACGAATTTATAAATCCAGGAAGAAAGTTACCAGATAAAATTGTTGAACTAACTCAAATAACAGACGAAATGTTATCATCAGCAGAAGATGAAAAAACAGTAACAAAAAAATTCCTAGACTGGGTAGGAAATGCACCAATGGTAGCACATAATGCAAAATTTGATATTAGTTTTATTGAAATGGCAATGAAAAAATATGATCTTGGAGAATTTACAAATACAGTAATTGATACATTAGAATTATCACGTGCATTAGATCAAGGTTTTGCACGTCATAGTCTTTCAGCACTTGTTAAAAGATATAATGTTCCATTCGATGAAGACGCTCACCATAGAGCAGACTACGATGCAGAAGGAACAGCATTAGTTTTTCATAAAATGATGAATAAATTAATTCAACAAAACTATGAAAAAATATCTGACTTAGAAAGACTAATTTCAAAAGATGAAATACATAAATTCGGAAGAACTTATCACTTTAATGCAATCGCATTAAATAGAGAAGGACTTAAAAATTTATTTAAAATAATATCACTTGCAAATACAACTTATTTATATAAAACACCACGTATCTTAAGAAGTAAATTAAATGAATTAAGAGAAGGATTGATTATAGGAAGTGGATGTTATGAATCAGAAGTATTTATAGAAGCAAGAAGTAAAGATGGAGAAGAATTAACAAATATAATAAATTTCTATGATTATATAGAAGTTCAACCGCCAGAAGTATATGATCATTTACTTCAAACTGGTGATTTTGCAAACATTTTTGAACTTAAAAATCATATAAAGAAAATTGTCGAAGCAACAGAAGATGCAGGAAAAATAATTGTTGCAACGGGAGACGTTCATCACTTTACAAGAGACGACAAAATATATAGAGAAATAATTGTTAATCAAAAAGTACCAGGCGGAGGAAGACATCCACTTGCTAAAAATAACATAACATCAATACCATCTCAACACTTTAGAACAACAAATGAAATGTTAGAAGACTTTGACTTCCTAGGAAAAGAAAAAGCATATGAAATAGTTGTAACAAACACAAATAAAGTTGCTGATATGGTAGAAGAAATAGAAGTAATTATAGATACTCACGGAGTACCATTCTCACCAAGAGTTAGAAGTGATGATGGACAAAGTTACTTAGACTGTCCAAGAGTAGTTACAGACTTAGTTTATGAAAAAGCGTCCTCTATGTATGGAGACGTACTTCCACAAAATATAGAAGAACGTATTGCAAAAGAACTATACGGAGATGCTGTATATAAATATTGGAATGAAAAACTAAAAGAAGAAAATCCAAATATAACAGAAGAAGACTTAGTAAATGAAACATTTAAAAATCTTCACTCAACAATATTAGAAGGATTTGATAAAGTAAAAGAATTATTAAGTGAATATGTTAAAAAGAACTGGAAAGAAGAAGACGGAGAAATGGATGAAAAATCTATTTCTAAAAAAGTTAAAAAAACACTTGGAGGTATCATTGGAGGAGGATTCGACCCAATATACCTAATCGCGCAAAGATTAGTTAAACACTCAAACGATGATGGATTCATAGTAGGATCGAGAGGTTCTGTAGGAAGTAGTTTCGTAGCAACACTAATGGGTATTACAGAAGTAAATCCACTTCCAGCTCACTATAGATGTACTGAATGCAGACATAGTGAATTTGAAGATGAAAATGGCTCTTCTCTAGGAGCAACTTATTCAAGTGGATTTGATTTACCGGATAAAGAATGTCCAAACTGCAAAATAAAAATGAAAAAAGATGGACAAGACATGCCATTCGCAACATTCTTAGGATTTAATGCAGACAAAGTACCAGATATAGACCTTAATTTCTCAGACTTAAACCAAGCAAGCGCACACGAATATACAAAAGTATTATTCGGAGTAGATAACGTTTATAGAGCAGGAACAATAGGTACAGTAGCAGAAAAAACAGCATATGGATTTGTACGAGGCTATTTCGAAGACAAAGGAATATTTGATAAACGTTCTTGCGAAATCGAAAGACTTGCTGCAGGATGTACAGGCGTAAAAAGAACAACAGGACAACATCCAGGAGGGATCGTTGTTGTACCAGACTATATGGACGTTTCAGAATTTACTCCATTCCAATTCCCAGCAGATGATGCAACTTCACCATGGAGAACAACACACTTTGATTATCACTCAATTGAAGAAGATTTATTAAAACTAGATATATTAGGCCACTCAGACCCAACACAATTAAGATTAATACAAGATTTAAGTGGAACAAACGTATTAGATGTGCCACTAGATGATAAAGATACAATGAGTATATTCTCAAGTACAGATGTTTTAGGAGTAACAAACGAACAAATAATGTGTCCAACAGGTACACTAGGAATTCCAGAATTTGGAACAAACTTCACAATAAGTATGGTTAATGAAACTAAACCAACAACATTTGCAGAACTTGTAAAAATATCAGGTCTATCTCACGGAACTGACGTATGGCTTGGAAATGCAAGAGACTTATGTACACCAGATGAAGATGGTAACATAAAAGTACCTTTCAAAGAAGTAATCGGGTGTAGAGATGATATAATGGTATACTTAATGTATAAAGGATTGCCACCAATCAAAGCATTTAAAATAATGGAATTCGTACGTAAAGGAAAAGCATCAAAAGAACCAGCAGCCTGGGCAGAACATGCTGCTACAATGGAAGAATATGGAATAGAAGATTGGTACATTGAATCATGTAGAAAAATCAAATACATGTTCCCAAAAGCACACGCAGCAGCATATGTAACAAGTGCATTTAGAATTGCATGGTATAAAGTACATTTACCACAATATTTCTATGCGTCATGGTTCTCAACAAAAGCAACAGACTTTGATATAGAAGCAATGATAAAAGGATATGATGCAATAAAAGACAGAATAGTTGAAATTAACAATAAAGGATTCGAAGCATCAAATAAAGAAGCAGGAATATCAGAATGCCTAAAAGTTGCACTTGAAATGTCAGCTCGTGGATTAAAAATAACTAATTTTGATTTATATAAATCAAAAGGATTAACTTTTGGAGTAGAAGACGATCATACATTAATCCCACCATTTATAACAATAGATGGACTAGGAGAAACAGTTGCTAAAAATATAGAATCTGAAGCACAAAAACATCCATTTATAAGTGTAGAAGATTTCCAAAATAGATGTAAAGTATCGCAAACATTAATTGACAAAATGAGAAATTTAGGAGTATTCAAAGGAATGCCAGAAAGTTCTCAACTATCATTATTTGATTTCGAGGTGTAATCATGAAAATAGTAGTACTATCAAGTAGTTCAAAAGGAAATTCAACATACATTGAACTAAATAACGTAAAATTTCTAATAGATGCAGGCCTTGGATTCAATGATATAAAAGAAAAATTATATGAAATTGGAGTATCACCTGATGAATTAAACTTTATAATTGTTACTCATGCACACTCAGATCACGTAAGAAGTATTCACTCATTTAATAGAGTCTATAATACAAAAATATATATTGGTTCCTCTACATATGAAGAATATAGTAAAAAAGAACTGATTAAAAATTACGAGTTTTTAGATGAACTAGATGAAATTGAAGGATTAAAATTCACAAAAATACCAATTTCACACGATAAAAGCGGTTATGGATTTGTATTTGAATACAATAATAAATCTGTTTGTTATATGGCAGATACAGGAATGATACACTTTAAATTCCATAAATATATGAAAAATAAAACAGTATATGTATTTGAAAGTAATCATGACGTATTTATGGAAATGAATGGTACAAAAGATGAACTAACTAAATTAAGAAATATTGGAGATGAAGGCCACCTTTCAAATGAAGATTGTGCAATGTATTTAAATAAACTTATCGGAAATAATACAACTGATATAATATTAATTCATATAAGTGAACACGACAACTTACCAGAAAAAGCATATGAAGTTAATAGAACTAGTATTATAGATGATATAAAAATACATATGTCATACCCAAATAAAATAAGTGATATCATAGAAATATAAGCATACGAAAGTATGCTTTTTATATACAAAATTGACAAAAACGAACATTTGTTATATAATATAAAACAATTTAAAAAGAGGGGATAAATATGGATAGAGAAAAATTAATAGAATATTTAGAACAAAATAATTTATTAGAAGTATTACAAAGACAAATGCATTATATAAACTTTCCAAGATATAGAAAAGTAGTAGGAAAAAGTTTATATTTGGATTATTTAGAAAAAATTGATATGCATTATAATACAGTATATTATATAGATGGATATGATTTCTTTAAAGAAGAAGATAATCACATAATGTTTGATGAGTATCATTATTTACAAGCAAAAGAAAAATCACCAATTGAATGTTATACAGAAAAGAAAATTAATATGATAGAACTTAAACGTTTAATAAGAACATTACCAGAAAATAAATTAATGATATTATTAAGAAAACTAAATTTACCAAAAAGTACTTTAGAAAAAATAATTGGAGCATTTGTAGATATAAATGAAGATAAAACGGTAAATGTAGAAAAAAATAAAAGTGATATACAAGTTATAACAAAAAGTATTAACGATATCCAAGTAGGTCTTTTAACAATAATTTCAGTAATGGGTGACGAGATAACAAAAGCTGATATGCAAAATGTAGATAGAATTATAAAAAAAGCAACAGCTCACTTATCAAAATTAAATCAAGAGATAATTGAAAAAGAATATGAAAAACCAAGTTCATTAAAATTAAAATAATAAGGAGAAATTATGAATATTGAAAATATAATAAGCTATTTAGAAGAAAATAATTTAATTGAGAATTTATCAAAAAAAATGTATTATATGCATTTTAGTAATTTCAGAAAAGTCCTAGGAAAAAGTGCATCAGCAGACTGGTTAGAAAGAGTAGAATTGTTTTATACTACTAAATACTATTTAAACGGACGAGAATTTTTTAAAGAAGAATTAAGCACAATATATGATGAATGGGATTATATAGGAACAATAAGTACATCACCAATACAAACGTATACAAAAAAACCATTCACAAAAAGAGGATTAGTAGAATTATTAAAAAAATTGCCAAAAGAAAAAATTGAATTATTAATGAGATCTTTAAATATAGAAGAACAAGAAATACAAAGATTACTTAATCAAACAAAAGAAACTAATAATCAATCAAAAGAAAAAATAAAAAAAGAAAAAGAAATAGCAGAACTTTTAAAAAGTATTGTTGACATGCAAATAGCACTTGGTACAATGGTACATATAATGGGTTCTCAATTAACAAGAAGTGATATACAAAATGTAAGTTCAATAACAAAAAAAGCAAAAGAATATTTGAACACTCTTAAAGAAGAGTCAAAAGATTTAGAAGAACAAACAACATTAACACTTAAATAGGTGAATTTATGGAAATGAGAAAAAGAATAGTAGAACAATTAGAAAAAGAAGGATTAATAGAAATTCTAAGAGAAGAGATTTATTATAAAAACAACATTGTAAATAAAAAAATAAAAGGTCCTAGTGGATATCACGGAGGATTCGATAGAATTGATTTAGATTATGATGAAACATATTATATGGGAAGAACAGTATTATTTAAAGAAAGAAAAAACTATGACTATGATGAATGGAATTTTGTGTTGCTACCAGATAAATCACCAGTATTAACAGGTGAAATAATGAAACCGACTGAATATCAAATCAAACAATTATTACTTAAATTACCAGAAGACCAATTAGTAAATGTAATTTTAAAAGCAAAATCAATTCAAGAAATTAGAAGATATCAATTATCAGAAGAAATAATAAGCTATTTAGAAAATAATGGATTAACAACAATAGTATTAAATAATATGTGTTATATAAATAAACCAGAAAGAAAAAGAAAGTTAAGAAAAAGTAAAAAAGCAGAAGAATGGACAAATCTTCATGAAGTCGAATTAACTTATAGAAAGCATTATTTATTATGTGATAACGATCCAAATGAAAGCAATATACTACATGTTGAAGAATTGAAACTTGAATATGATGAAGCAGATTATACATATGCTACAGGAAAACGTCCATTAAGTGAAGATGCGTTTCCTCTAACAAAAAATGAATTATTAGCATTAATTAAAAGATTACCATATAACGAATTACAATTATTAATGAAAAAAGTAAATAAAATAGTATCAGGAATAAATTCAAATAGACAACATGGTAATTTAAATCAAATACCAAAATTAATATTAAAATAAATAAAACATGTACTATACATGTTTTTTATTTGAAATTTAACAACAAAATAAAATGCAAAGTAAACAAAACTTGACATTTTGTTAGAATTATGATATAATACACAGCAATTAAGAGGGGTATAAAATGAAAATAATTGATAAAAAAACAAATAGTATTATAAGTGACACAGAAAATAACAAACAGTTTGCATCAAAATTAATGGATTATATTTTAGCAAATAATCTACAAGATTATGTAATAGAACATTTATATATTAAAAACGAATTAGTTAGTAAAGAAGCTTTTGCAAGAAGCTATTCTGTTCCATGGTTAAAATGTTATAGAATAGAATATTTGGTAAATTACTACTTTGATGATGTATTATTATCAAAAAATCCTGAGCATCTATCTTATGATGAACATGATTATTTAAATGAATTAGATAAGCCAGTTAACTTTAATTCTAAACAAAAAATAATTAAACCTATGCTATTATTAACACTTCAACAAATGAATTATTCAGCATTGTTGTATATAGGAAGTAAACTAGGTTTGACAAGCAGTGATATGTCTAAAATGGTAGATGAAGCACAATATGATAAAAGAAACGAAGAAAGAATTAATGAAATGAATAGAAGAGTAAATCAAATAAATTTATTAAGACAATATATGCAAAACATTAAAGAAGGTCTTTCTATGATCGAAGCATCTATGGGAAGAGAATGTGAAAAAGAATTTGCGATGTTAGGTGAATTATCAGAAGATGTAGAAAAATATATTTCAAATTTAGAAGATGAAATTCAATTTGAACAAAATTTATCATTAAGTTTAAAATAAAGGAGAATAAAAAGAATTTGAAAAATGAAATAAACAAACAATTTGCAATTAAATTACTAAAATATATTGAAGAAAATAATTTAAAAAATCACATATTAGGTAATTTTAATTATATGAATGATTTCCATAGCGAATACGTGATAGGAGAAAGCTTTGGATGTGATTGGATGAATCGTTGTGCAATTGATTATTCTGTTAAATATTATTATGGCGATACTTTTTTATATGAAAAAGAAGAACAAATATCATATGATGAATTTGATTATATAGGGACAAATCAAAAACCAATTCAATTTGATATTAAAATTAAAATACCAGAATATTTATTATTAAGAGAATTAGAAAAATTAGATATGTCATCATTAACAATTATTGCAAGTGAAATAGGGTTATCTAGTATTGAAATACAAAAAATGATAATTGAAATCGAATTGGAAGAAATCAATTCAGAACAATTAAAAGAAATCAATAAAAAAATATCTCAAATTACTGCTTTAAGAAATCGTTTACAAAGTATTAAAGATGAACTTTTATTAATAGGAAATAATAATGGTAGAAAATTTGATGAGGAAGTATTAAAAATATCTGTATTAACTAAAGAATTTGAAGAATATATCAATAAATTAGAAAATGAAATTGAAGAAGAAAAACAATCGATTTTAAGATTAAAATAAATTAAACATGTACTATACATGTTTTTTATTTGAAAATTGGACAAATACGTGTAAACTTGATACAATTAACATGGTGATATTATGTATAGAAAAACGAGAATTGAAGTTAATTTAGATAATATTAGTTATAATGTAAAAAATATAGTAGAAAAATTTAGTGAATATCAATACCACATAGCCATGGTAAAAGCAAATGCTTATGGACATGGAATGTATGTAATAAATGAAATGATAAAATCTGGTATTAATTATTTTGCAGTTTCCTCATTAGAAGAAGCAATGCAAATAAGAAGATACAATAAAGAAATACCAGTACTTTGCACAGAAATAATAGATTTAGATTGTATTGACGTAGCAATTAATAATAATATTACACTTACTATACATGATTATGATTATATCGAACAAATTTCTAAATTAAAAAAAGAAGTAATAATACATATAAAAATAGATACAGGTATGCATAGAATAGGAGTATCTACTAAAAAAGAATTTAATCAAATAGTAGAATTAATTAAAAAGAACAAAAATATTAAATTAGAAGGACTTTATACTCACTTTGCAACACCTGGAGTAACAGATAAATTTTATGATAATCAAATTAAAGAATTTAAAAATATTACTAAAGATATAGATTTAAAAGAAATTCCAATTATTCATATGAGTAGTAGTTTTATAAGTTTATCACATCCAAAGATTGAATTTTGTAATGCTATAAGAATTGGAACTATACTTTATGGATACGATATATCACTTAAATCAATGAATAATAGTCCAAAAAATATGCTTAAAAAAGCAAGGAATAAATATTTAATTAAAAAGAATAATATTAGTGAATGTATATATGATAATAAAATAGAATTAAAAAAATGTTTTGAATTAAAAACTAATATTATGCAAATAAAAAAACTAAAAAAGGGTGATAAAGTAGGATACGGTATACTTTATACAGCACCACATGATACATATATAGCAACTATTCCAATTGGATATGATGATGGAATAGGAACAAATCACGAAGGAAGACAAGTATCAATTAATAACAAAAAATATAATGTTGTTGGTGAAATATCAATGTGTATGATGAATATAGAAGTAGACTCGACTGTTAAATTAACAGATGAAGTTACAATAGTAGGAGATGGTTTAACTATTTATAATATAGCATCTTCATCAAATACAACATTTCATAATACTCTAGTAAATTTAGGAAAAACATTACCAAGAGTTTATAAGAAAAACAACAAAATTGTACACGAAGAAAATTTCTATAAGGAGGCCTAACAAATGGGTGTAAGTAAAATGATGATAGCAAAAGTAAAAGCTATCGATACAGAAAAATTAAATAAACTAGCAAGCGAAATCGGACAAAGAAATAATAAAAGTAAAACATATGTTAAACTTGATATGATTTATAATTTCCTAAGATATGGAATTGGTTATACTGATTATCTAAAAGGAGACTATATAAATCTAACAGCTAAACAAAAGAAAACATTTCTTACAACAAAATCTTATTACAAATTATTAAAATATTTAAACAAAGAACAATATATTTCATGTATGAGTGATAAACTAGTCTTTAATAAAATATTTAAAGACTTCTTAAAAAGAGACTTTATCGATTTAAGAACAACAACATTAGAAGAATTTAAATCATTTTTAAAAGGAAAAAAACATGTATTTGCAAAACCTCCTGTTAATTTTGGTGGTCATGGAATTGAAAAAATAAAAGTAAAAGATATTGAAGATGTTGAAAAATTATATAAATCACTTAAGAAAAAGAAATTAAATCTTATTGAAGAAGAAATAGTTCAACACAAAGAACTTAATAAACTAAATCCATATGCAGTGAATTCATTTAGAATTGTAACACTTGTAAAAGATGGTAAAGCACATATTATCGCAAATGCAATGAGAATTAATTTAGATGATGCAATAGCTATAGGATGCTCAGATGCATACATGAGACTTGGAGAAGATGGTAAAATTACAAGTAGAGTAGTAGATGATATAGCAAACGTTTACGAAGAACATCCAATTGCAAAAATAAAATTTGATACTGTTAAAGTCCCATTTGTAAAAGAAGCATATGAAATGGCACTTGAAGCAGCACTTGTAGTACCAGAAGTAAGATATGTAGGATGGGATATTGCAATTACTGATAATGGGCCTGTTATAATGGAAGGAAATGAATATCCAAGTTATGGTCTTGTACAATATTATCTATTTAATGATGAACATGAAGGACATCTTGCAGCAATAGAAAAAATATTGGGAGATGAGATGAAAAATATAAAACTATGAAAAAAAAGGGATTAAAGAAAAATACATTTATTCAAGGAACACTAATTGCTTCAATATCAATGATATTTATAAAAGTAATAGGAGCAATTTATGTAGTTCCCTTTTATGCAATAATAGGTGAATCTGGTGGAACACTTTATAGTTACGCATATAGTATTTATAATTTATTTTTAAATATAAGTACAGCAGGTGTTCCAATTGCGATGAGTATGATCATAAGCGAATACTTAACATTAAATATGTATGATGCAAAAGAAAGAGCATACAAAATAGGTAAAAAAATGATATTTGCTCTATCATTTATAGCATTTATTATCGTATTTTTAGGATCTAGTTTACTCGCAAAATTTATTTTATCTGATGTAACAGGAGGACACACAATAAAAGAAGTTTCTCTTGTTATAAAAGCAATAGCGCCATGTTTACTTATAATACCATTCTTAAGTGTATTAAGAGGTTATATGCAAGGACACAAATTTATAAGCCCAACATCATTTGCTCAAGTAATTGAACAAGTAGTAAGAATACTAATTGTAATATTTGGAGCGTTAATTGCAAAACAATTCTTCAGTGAAATTTCTCCAGTAGTAGCAATCGCACTGACAGGAACCTTCTTCGGAGGATTAATATCATACTTATATTTAAGAAAGAAAGTAAAAGATAATAAAAAAGAATTTCCATTATCCGAAAAAAGAGATGGTGTAAAAGATAAAACAATTGCAAAAAAAATACTAGCTTATTGTTTACCAATCGTATTAATTTCAATTACAGATAATATATATACTTTAGTAGATATTAAATTGATAATAAAAGGATTAAACATGATAGGGTATGACGCAATGAGTGCAGAAATTATAAGTGGAGTTGTATCAACTTGGGCACCAAAAATTTGTTCAATAATCATGACAATTTCACTAGCACTAACAACAAATATTATTCCTCACGTAACATCAAATTTTATAAAAAAAGATTACAAAGGAGTTAATTATAGGGTAAATCAAGCAATGTCTACTATATTAATAATAACTGTACCTATGTCACTATTATTATTTATGTTGTCAAATGAAGCTTATTACTTATTTTATGGATCAAGTAACTACGGTTCTTTAATATTAAAAGCATCAGCTATAAGTCATACATTTTTAGGAATTTGGACAGTATTATCCTCATCCCTTCAAGGAATGCAAAAATTCAAAGTTATATATAAAAACTCATTTATTGGAATAATTACAAACGCACTTTTAGATATACCTTTAATACTATTATTTAATAAAATTGGTGTTTCTCCATATATAGCAACAGTAGTAGCAACATCAATTGGTTACACAACATCAATTATCTTATCATTAAGATACTTAAAGAAAACAATGAAGTTTGAATACGACAAAACATTCGATATATTGAAAAAAATCATATTACCATGCATATGTATGATTTTACCAATAATAGTAGGTAAACAATTAATAACATATAATATAACAACACTAACTTCATTTATAACACTTGGTATATATGGATTAATGGGTATGCTAATTTATTTATTCATGACATATAAAAATAATTCGTTACAAGAAGTATTAGGTGAAGACTTAATAAATAATGTATTAAAAAAACTACATTTAAAAAAATAGATGCTTAATGCATCTTTTTATTTTATGAAAAAATTGATATAATTTTATGAGAGGAAGTGAAACATGATAGAGAATATAATACCAGACATTTACCAAAAAAGTATTTATTATATAAATTTTGATAAACTATACAAAAAAGGAATTCGTTGTATTATTTTTGATTTGGATAATACACTAACCCCAGCTCATATAAACAAACCAACTAAAAGACAAAAAAGGTTAATAGATGAGTTAAGAGATAAAGGATTTAAAATAATAATTATGTCAAATGCTCCAAAACATAGAATTGAACCATTTAAGTCATATTTAAATGTTGATGCATGTGCATTTTCTTTGAAACCAAGAAAAAACAAATATGAAAAAATAATGGAAAAATTTAAATATAAACATACAGAAGTAGCAGCAATAGGTGATCAACTATTAACTGATATATACGGAGCAAACAAATTAGACTTAACAAGTATACTTGTAAATCCACTTACAGATAAAGATAGCAGTATAACATTTATAAATAGAGTAATCGAAAAATTTATATATGATTATTTAGATAAAAAAGAACTATTTACAAAGGGGAAATATTATGAATAAAAAATGTAATGGTTGTGGAAGTGTTCTTCAAACAGAAAAAATTGGAGAAGAAGGATTTGTAAAAGCTAGTGTTTATAACAAGTCAGAATACTGTGAAAGATGTTTTAAAATTATACATTATGGTGAATACAGTGTACTAGATAAAAAAATAGATACAGAAGGTATTATAAATAATATAAATAGTGATAAAAACTCAAGTGTAGCATTTTTAGTAGATTCACTAAATATAAATGATAAAATCAAAAAATATATCAAAAAATTTAAAAATAACAAATATATTTTAATTACTAAAACACATGTACTTCCTAAAAGTTTAAAAGAAAAAAAGATAATTTC
>JAZUBJ010000055.1:0-2506 GCA_045638445.1 Bacilli bacterium
AAAAAAATAGGAAAAAAATATATATTAGATATTCTATTAGATAAAAATATAAATATAGAAATGCAAACAATATATAGTATAGAACTAGTAAATCTTTTAATAGAAAGAAATAGATATGACCTATTAAGTAAAACATGTTCATATTTGTTAAAAGAAAAAGTTAAAAAAGAAAATAAGACCCTATTTGAAGTATTATTAGAAAAAAATATCATTCCAGAAGAAGGAGTACAATCTACAAAATACCTAATAGGAGAATATAAATTATTTTATAATTTATTATTAAAATATAACAAATTAGAACTATTAGCAGATGCACAAGAATCATCACTATTATGCAAATATGGAACAAATCAAACACTATTAGAAACACTTTTGATAAAGGGAATAAAACCACAGTATTATTTTTTTCATGAAAAAGAAACATACAGATTATTTCTAAAATATAATATGAATGATGAATTAGAAAATTGTATGGATGAAGAAATCCTATTAATGAAAATTGATGATAATAATTTATTAATAGATGAAATATTAAAAAGAAATTTAAAATTAAAGCTTGTTACAATCAAAAGCGAAATAATAATAAATAAAATATATCAATATAAAAGAAAAGATTTATATAAAAACTTTTCTTCAACATTATTATTGAAAAAAAATGAATTTAATCAAACATATTTAGAAACACTACTAGATAGTTTTGAAAAATACGGTGTTAATATATCAAATATAATAAATGATGCAACACCACCATACGAAATATCTCAATGTTATGCAATATACGCATCTAGAGATTTACAAATGTATTTACCAGAATTAAAAAAAGAAGAATTATTAAAAAAATATAATGGAGTAAGTATACTTGATGAACTAATAAAAAAGTATCCACAATATATAAATAAAATAATCAGTAAAAAAGTAAGAAGAGATTTAGATATAGCAATGATTTTAAAATTAAATAATATAGAACAACCAGATATAGAATTTGAATCATTTGTTTCAAAATTAGAACAAAATTATTTAAATAAAACAATAAAAGAATATGAATCATTGCAAATATCTCAAGGCGAAGAAGAAAAATTAAATGAACTTGATAAAATAATGAGAGATGGAAGAGAAGATAAGTATTTAATAAACACACTAATCGCATCATATAGACATCTATTTCATATAAAAAGTCCTTATGCTTATGAAATAAATCATTTAATAACAGCAAAAATAAATAATCCACAATTTACATATTGCAAAGTAGCCGATGGAGCATTTTTTACACCCGGAAAAAAAATAATATCAATGGATGATACAAATATAGATACGCTAAATCATGAAACATCCCATGCATTATTCTATTTTCAAACAAACAAAGAAATTCCTCAAGAATTAAGAGAAGAAATAAATTATTTATATAATGATCAAGAATTTTTAAATAAAACATATGAATACTCATTAAAATTTAAAGAATTAAAAAGAAATGTTGAAGAAGAAGTAGAAAAAATATTTATGCCAAAGTACGATGCAAGTCTAACAGAAGAAAAAATAGAAGAGATACAAGGATATTTAGAGGAACTAAATGTAATAGAAAGACATAAATATTTAAAACAAGGATATAGCGAAGAAACACTAGATTTAATTTGTAAAAGAACATTTACAGTAGAAGAATATATCGAACAAGATAGAAAAATAATAAAAGAAAATATGGTAGATTTAATACTTAGAACAGAGTTTGGATATTTTATTACAATAGGTGATATATTAGATGGAATATATAAAGGAAAATTTAAATCTGGTGTATTAAAAACAAAAGAAGGTATTCAAATACAACCAGCTTATGGTCATGGAATAGATTATTACAATAGAGGAATTAAAACAATATTTGACGAAATGATTGCAAATTATGGAGAACTGGTCAAATCAAAGAAATCAGAACTGGGATTAATATACTTAAAAGAATACATAGGAGAAAATTTATTTAATATTATAAAAAACTATTATGACGAAGAAATATTAAAAAATCCAAATTATATAAACGAAATAGGAGGTAATTATGGAAGATAGCGATTATAAATTATATGTACTAGCAGAAATAGCATATAAAAGGGAAAATCAAGATTTAGATGAGGATACAATCTTTCCGCAAGACTGGTATTCGATGAGAAACTATAAATCAAAAGTTGAAATAATAGCTGAAGCACTAAAGAACAAATGTTTAATCAAAGATACAAAACTATATAATGAAAGAATAGAAGGAGTAAGAACTCTAAATAAGGAGTGATAATGCAAGATATATTATTAAAAATTCAAGAATATATTGATAAATACAATCAAACAAAAAATACAACTTTTATAGAAAAAATATTTGAAGAATTAAATGATACTAACATTGAAGAAAAAACTTTATTAAAAATTCTTCCTCAAAAAATAAATAACAAAACTATATTAGAAATTTTAATAAAAAAGAATTATTTTTTTACAACAAGTATTCTTGAAAAAATAATAGATAATGAAGAAT
>JAZUBJ010000056.1:0-26120 GCA_045638445.1 Bacilli bacterium
TATTTAAATAATCAAATTAATGATTTTGTGTATTATAAATATTCTAATGATATATATGAATTAATAAAAGATACATCACTTAATAATCATACGTATATATTAAATGATAAAGAGTTAATAATTTATTTCAATGATATAAAGTTTGAAGGTCTTGATTATATTCCATATATAAATATAAGTTTAGATGATTCTTTAAAAGTAAATAATAATGTTGTTTTTGATGAAAATAAAAAATATATTGCTTTTACCTATGATGATGGTCCTGGTGAATATACTTTAGATTTACTTAAGACTTTAGAAGTTAACAATTCTAGTGCTACATTTTTTATGATTGGTAATAGAATGAAAAATTATAATGATTTAGTTTTAGAAATATATAAATCTAATAGTGAAATAGGAAGTCATACTTATTCTCATAAAGACTTATCATTATTAAGTAATGAAGATATAATTAATGAGATAAATTCAACTAATATCATTTATAATAATATTACAAATGATACATTAAAATATTTAAGACCTCCTTATAATAATTATAATGCTGATGTTCTAAATAAAGGATATGAAATTGTAACTTGGAATATAGATACAAAGGATTGGATTAGTCGTGATAGCGAAGAAATTTATAATAATGTTATTGAAAATGCTTGTGATGGTTGTATCGTTTTGATGCATGATATTTATGAAGAAAGTATTGAAGCTACTAAGAAATTATTACCAAAACTTCATGATATGGGTTATGAAGTGGTTAGTATATCTGATTTAGCTAGAATTAAAGAATATGATTTTACTTTAGAAGATGTAACAAGTATGATGAAAGATGATGAATAATCATCTTTTTTTAGTTAATTATTTACTTTATTTATTTTATTTAATATAATATTTTCACATTTGAGGGGGATTTATGACTACTTTTTTAAAATTTTTATTGGGTGATGAGAAATTATTAGCTCAAAGAGAAAGAAAAACTATATGTGATCATAATCCTATTAGAGGAAGAAATGATAAAACGAAAGGAAAGTTTGTTTATAATACGTCACATAGTTTTTCAGTTCGAACTAATAGGGATATATTTCAAACACCAGGAGAACTTTATTTAGGTGATAATGATTTTAGGGAAGAATATCCTTTAGTTAGAAAAATGAAAAAATAATTTATGGGAGGTTTTTATGGAAAATTTAGATAAAAAAGATTATTTTTATTATACTGATATGATTGCTGACTTAAAAATGATAGCAGGAATTGGAAAAATAGATGATGAATTTCAAAAAGAAAGAATTCAAGGAAGACATAGATATGTAAGTAAACCTGGAGAGAATGGTAATACAATATTTGTAACTTCTGATTATAAAAAAGAACTTATAGATTTATGTAGTCAAATATATTATAAAGCAACCGGTAGAGATGAACTTACTTTTCTTTATGAAATAAGAGATTTTATACCTGAAGTTAATGATGCTATTTTAGAACTTGAAATTAAAAGAAGAAATTGTGTTATCGAAGATGAATATCCTAAAGTTAGAATGACAAAAGAAATGATATATGAAATAATTAGTAATCCTGAGAAGTTTGTAGATTCTTTTGTTAGATTTTATCAAGGAAATATATATAGAGAAGATGAATTTCAAAAGTTAGTTCAATATGATTCTGATTTGGTTGTACAAGGGGACGAAGTTCAACTTAAATTACAAAGGTAGGTAAATATGATTAATAAAGATGAAACTTTAAATAATGCTAAGTTTAATGAAAATTGTAGAAAATTTGGTTTACAAAGTGGGTTTATTGATAAAATTGGTGATACTATTGTTGTTACTTTGATTAATAATGGTATAAGGGTTATATTTAATGATAAATTCGATGTTATTGGAATTCATGCAACATTACCTGAATACTCTTATGGTATTGCATGTGATTTAGCTAATATATATGACAAGAATTATAGATATAAAAGTGATAGATTTGTATATCCATTTGATGAATTATCTTTTAAAAATATTTCTGATATTGCTGATATGGTTGAGGTTAGAGAGGTTAATCACGGTCATTCTTCTATTTTATATGTAAATGGTAAAGAAGCTTTTCATGATTTTAGTTATGATCAAATAAAAATGCTTTCTTATATAAAATATTTAGATTATAAAATTAAAGAATATTTTTTAAAAGTTCGTGAGTTTACTACACTTGGAATTCCTGTTGTTGGTCTTCATCAATATTTAAATAAGCATATTTCTATGATTGAGAGTTGTATTTTAGAGTTTATTAAATATGATAAGAGACCTTTTCCTGTTGATGTTATATCATATACTGGTAGCGATAGAGAGTTAATTGATAATGTTGAACATGAACTATATCATATTATTTCATTAATGCTAAGTGAAAAAGGTTTGGAAATTGATAAAAAAAATTTTGGTTATGTAAAAGAATCTAAAAATGATAATGTTGATTTATCAATTTTAGTAGATGAAATATGTGAAAAATTAAATATTAAAGAAAAAGGATTAAATTTAAAAAAATAGGTGGGTTATGAAAATATATAAAATTGACTTAAAAAATTTGTATTCTCTTGATATGTATGGTTTTAAACGAGATTATAATAAACCAGCTCATATTAAAAATGTTTTTAGATTGGATGAATTTTATAGAGCTAGATATCCTCAATTAATGAAAAGATCTGATGATTTGCAAAGTCTTAATTTTAAGTTTAAAAGAAATGATAAAATATCAGATTTATCTTTGAAAGCAATGAATATTCCTGAATACTTTGTTGTTATGGAAAGTGAATATGGTAAATTTGAATATATAGAAATATTATTTGGTTTTCCTTTTTATATTCCTTCTGAAGCTTTAGGTATTATGAATACTGATAAAAAAGAAATAACTAATGAAGAAGCTATGAGTTTATTAACTAATGATTATATAGATAATATTTGTAGTATGTTTTATTTAACTAATCAAAGACCTTCGTTAGATTCTGCAAGAGAAAGAATAGAATATGGTACAATTTTAAAGAAGTAGGTGCTAGTATGAAAGATTTTACAGAAGAATTTAAAGATTTGATTAGTCATGATATTCCGCTTAGCGAACCTGTAGACCCTGAAACTGGTGCTTTGGTTCAAGAAAATGATTTGTGTAATTTAGTGAACCGTACTGTAGAGAACGGGTTTGTTGAAAGTTTTTGTTTGTCAAATGAGGATTCTGAAAAATTAAAAAAAATGAGAAAAGTTAAAGATGATACTTTATCTCTTGTTATTGGAGAAGATATACCTGAAGATAGACCTAGTGAGTATTATAAAATAGATTTATATAAAAGACTTGAAACTGGTGATATTGTTTTATATGCAGAGATTGTGTTACCGTATTTAGTAAATCATGCTGAATTATTTGTTGTGGATGAAGAAGATCCTCGTTATTTTATGTATGAAGGATATGAAGAAGAAACTGGTGGATGCAGGTATAGTTGTATGATAAAGCCTTATGGAGAATTTAAGGGAATTTATCGTTTGGGATTAACGTATCCTTTTAAAATCAGGGATATTAATGTTTTGATTGAGGATGAAAATATTTTAAAAAGAAAGAAGTGAGTTATATGAAGGATTTAACAGAAGAGCAAAAAGAATTAATTTCTCAAAAACAAAAAGATTATCATTGTTTTAGTAATAAAGTAATATTATTAGAAAATGAACTTGCTGAATTAAGTAGTGAAAAAAGTGAAAAATTTAGTGAATATGAAAAAGCTAAAGGTGAATATATAAAAGTTGAGGGCATTTTAACAGGTAATAATTTTGGATTTGATATTAAAAAAAATGAATATGTTAATAAGCAAGAGTTTCGTTATGTTTTTACTCTTTTATTTAAATCTTTTATGTTTTTTGCATCAATTAATGTAATTATTTCATTACTTGGATTTATTGATATAGTCTCATTTAAAGATGTAATTAGTAACTTTTTTTGTGCTCCATTATTTGGTGGTGCTATGACTTTGCTTGGAGCTAGTTTTTTTTCTAGTAATACAAGAATGAAAATTATTAAAAGATTTTATGACCTTGATGAAACAAAGAGTTTACTTGAAACATTGGAAAAGAATGAACAAGATTCACTTGAAAAGAAGAAAGTTTATGAAGAAAAGAAAATAAATTATCAAGATTGTAAATGTCGTATGGAAGAATTGGAACATAAAATAAGGTGTAGTAAATATGAAATGGAAAAAATTAAAAATTCTATTTTTGATATAATTTATTCTACTATTGATGAAGAACTTGATTCTAATATGAGTTTAAATTTAAGAAAGTAGAAGTATTTATGAATAATTGTTTTTAGGAGGTTTTATGTTATTTGGATATAATTTAGATAAAGCACTTTGGGCTATGCTTAGTAGTTATAGCGCCAATAGAAAAGATTTAGTTTATTTTATTAAGACTTTACCAAAGGAAATTATAGAGGATGTTATTATATCAATTAATAAACAAGCTCATAATACATTTGAACCAATAAGAAAAGATTTTGATGTATTTCCTGTTCTTAAATATCATTATGAGATTGATATTTTTAATGATAATTTGGTTTTAAAAGTTCATAGATTTCATACATATTTAAATAGAAATGATTCTACTGAGCATGTTAAAAATGAAGAATATTATTGTTTAACATTGAATATGTTTTATTTACCATTTTGTGGACATGTCGCTAATTCTGAATATATTGGTAGTTTTGCATCGTTAATATCAAATCATGTTTTTGAAAGCGGTGAATATAAGGGAATTGAATATGAATCTGTTAATGGGAATTATCATTTGATTGGTTCGTCTTTTGGTAATCTTATAAGATGTAAAACCGGAAATGAAATTTTTGATTCAAAAATTAATTTTGATAAAAGAATGCCTGAAGAAATATATAAATCTGATTTTGAAAGTGATGATAGAGTAATAAATTTAATTAAAAGTAATAAGAGGGGGAGAAAAATATGAAAGATTTAACTGAAAAACAAAAACAATTTATTGAACAAAAACAAAATGAATATCATGAATTTAGTTTAAAAAACAATTTACTTGAGAATGAACTTGCAGTATTAAAAATTGAAAGAGATAAAAAACAAGAAGAATATGAAGAAGCTAAAAGTCAGTTAGATAGTGCTAAGAAAATTTATTCTATAAATAGATGTAATTTTGATAATAGTAAAGTTGAATATGTTAATAAAGCAGAAATTAGACATGTATTTTTAACTTTATTTAAATCTTTTGGCGTGTTTAGTGTGATAAGTTTAATTGCTACTTTAGCGGGGGCTATAGATATACTTTCATTTAAAGATGTTTTGAATTATTTTTTATGTACTCCGTTATTTGGTGGTTCTTTATCAGTAATAATAGCTAATTTTTTTTCAGATAAAACAAGAAGCAAATTTTTAAAGAAATTTTATAATTTGGAAGACAGTAAAAAATTATTAGATGACATTGAAGAAAATAAAAAAGTTTTTAGTGAGAAAAATATTGTTTTTGAAGAAAAGAAAAAAGCTTTAAAAGAATGTAAATATCATATAGAACAACTTGAGTATAGAATTCGAAGTAATAAATGTGAAATGGACAATATAAAAAGTTCTATATTTGATGTAATTTGTTCTGTTGATGAAGATAAAATTGAATCTGATTTTGTTTTAAATTTAAAGAAGTAGGTGTGTTATATGACTAATGATGTTGAAAAATATTCTGATATTTGTGTAGATGATGTTCCTTGTGCAGAGAGAAAAGTATTTGTAAGTGAAGATAAAGAAGAAAGAGAAAAATTTCTTAATGATATGCAAGGTAAATATAGTGTCTTATTAGAAAATTTAGAAAAAATTAAAAATGACGTAAAACCTTTATATGAATTACAACATGATGATGCAAAAAAATTTGAAATTGTTGGTAATGAATTGAGTGATTTTAATCAAGAAATTTGGGAACTTGAAAATGTTTTGAAACAATCTAAAACTAAATTTATTAATTCAAAAATTAAAATTTTCTTAGCTAAAGTTGTTTCATCTTGTGTTTTTGTTCCTTTTGGTTTTGTACTTTTGAATAAGATTATAGGGAATCCAGCTGTAAGTAATTTTTCTGATTTTATTCAATATTTAATTGGGTTACCAGTTAGTATTACTGTTACTGGTATTTTGGTTACATATCCTTTTTTTCAAAAAATTATAAATAAATACGAAAATCTATTTAAAGAAACTGATGAATTTAAAAATATTAATTCTTCTATTCATGATAAAGAGCTTTTAAGGGATGTTAAAGAAAAAGAATATAATAAAATTAAAAGTGAACTAAGTAATAGAAATAAAATTATAGAAAAATATGAAGATAGAATGAGAGTAATTAATTGTCAAATGAAGACTATTGAAAATGATGTGGTTTGTAAATTATTTAATATTTCTAATAATGAAGATTTAGGTATTTCTATTGAAGATTTTGGTACTCATCATGTATTAGGTATGAAAATATAAAATAATAGCGGTGTTTACTGCTATTTTTTATTGAAAATACTTGTTTTATATTGTATAATATACACACATTTGTATGTATAACTATTTTTAGGAGGGGTTATGATATTTGATAAAGACATTGATAGATCGCTTTGGGCTATGATTGCTGGAAATACTGATAAGAGAAGTGATATTGCATATTTTATTAGAACTATTCCTAGAGAGATTGTTTATGATGTAAGACGTGCTTTAGAAGATAAAAAACATGGATTTTTTGATATTAATAATTATTCTAATAGATATTTTAAAAATGGTAATTTTGATTATAAATATTCAATTGATATAGTTAATAGTACTTTGATGTTAAGGGTTTTAAGATATAAAAATTATATAAATAAAAATGATGGTAAGGAACATGTTTTGCATGAAGAAGAGTTTCATTTAAATTTAAATATGTTGTTTCCAGCTCTTGTTCATGATGTTAAAAGAGAGTATGTTGGTAATTTTGTTGCTACTTCTTCTAAAGTTAATTTTGAGGATGATATTTATAAGGGGATAATTTATAAATATGTTTGTTGTAATTACGAATTAGTTGGAACAATATTTGGTAATTTTATTAAGTCAACGGATAATGATTTAAATAGTTTATGTTATGTTAATTTTGATAAATATTGTCCGAGTGAAATTTATTTTTCTGATTTTTCTAGTAGTGATAGAGTTATAAATTTAATTAGAAGTAAAAAACGTTAATTTTTATTGGAGGGTTTATGGTAGAACGTGAAAGTTATGTGGCTCCTGTATTAAAACAATACAGTGAATTAAATGCCAAATTGAAAGAAAAAGAAAAATTGTTTGAATCTAAAATAGAAGAGTATGATGAACTTGATTTAAGTATGGATGGCGTTAAAGAAGAGTTATCTTTAGCTGAGAAAAAGCTTAATGAGAAAAGATTTGAAATGTATGATGCTAAAAAAGAATATATTTCTAATAGGGAATTTAAGCATAATTTAAAGGTTTTTCTTATTGGAAGTGGATTTGTATTAATAGTTAGTTTATTTCCTCAATTAAGTGCTTTATTTGCATCTAAAATAGCAACTTTATTAATTGCTGCTGGTGGAGGATTACTTTTAAATTTATTTGATTCTGTATTATTTCGTAATGTAGTTAAATATAGTAAGGAATTTTCTGAAAGTGAAATGTTTAAGAAGATAACTTCTGAATATGAAATTCTTGATAAGGATTTTAAAGAAAAACTTAATAAGTTTAATAATGCTGTTATGAGATATCAAGAATGTGAAGCAGAAATAGATATTTTAAAAAAGGAAATAAGAGATTTAGAATATAGTTTATCTAGATTATATGCTGATACGTTTAGACATATATATGCAGATTATTTAGAGGAAACTGAAGATAAACCTTTAGAACTTAAAAGAAAGTAGGATATAAAATGGAAAAGATTGAGAATATTAAAAATAAATATAATGAATTAATAGAAAAATTTAATGAATTAACTTTAGAAGAAGAAAAAGTAAATGATGATCACTGTTCTTTACTTGATGAATATGAAATGAGTAAACGTGCATATAGTGATGTTTGTGATGTGTATACTAAAGTTAATAATAGACTTAGTGAAAGAAAGCGTAAATATGTTTCTAAAAAACATTCTCGTCATATTAATTTGGTTATGTTAATTACATTAGTTTGTGCACTTTCTTGTGCTTCTATTTATAGTGCATTTGGTTTAGTAACTGATAAATTTTTACTATACTGGGGTAGTGCTATTCTTGCTCCTATAGCTGGAATGATTGATATTAAATTTTTTTGGGATAAATTAAGAAAAAAATATACTGATGAATTTGAAAATCTTGATAGTACTATTGAAACAAAAGATACATTAGATAGAATGTATGCTCAAAAATTAAGAAATGAGAAAGAAAAAAATGATTGTTATGCTAGAGTTTCTGAACATGCAAAAGTTAAGAAATCTATAACTGAACAAAAAAATAAAGTTCAAGCAGAAATCAATAATTTAAAGAATTCTTTCTTTGATGAAAATATTCATGGAGAAACTGAAGATGTATCTTTAAGTTTGAAAAAATAGGTGTATAAGATGAATGGTGAAGTTGAAAGATTGAAAAGTGAACTTGATACACTTGCTAGTTTAAAGAAGAGTAATACAGAAAGAATGGAAGAATTACTTAAAGATGAAAAAGTAAGAGAATTTTTTGATTTATATAAATCTACTATGAGTGTTTCAGAACTTTTAGAAAAGAAAAATAAAGAATTTATTGTTGATAGAATGCGTTTTTGTGATCATGCCTTAGTTATTAGTGATACTTTAGGTGAGAATGATGAAAAGAAAGTATATACTTGTGTTAAGTGTGGTGTTACAAATGTATATGAACTTTTAGATATGGAAGGGTTAGTTTATTATCCTAAAACTATTATGGGACAAATTTTTAGAGATACTTTTTTAAATAGTGTGTTAATTTATGATAATGTAATTGATGTTCCTATTGAAGAAGTTAGTAAAATTTATAATTTGATTATTGAAGATAATCCAGATATTTCTTTATATGAATTAAGAAATAGAGTTCAAAGAGAGGTTTCTGTTATTAGACGTATGTTATTAAAAAAATAAGTAGGGGGAAAATATGTTTGATTTTAAAAACTTGTTTAAGAATGTTTCAAATGAAACAAAGAAAGTATATTCTAAAATTGAATATACTAGTGAAGCAAAAGCTTTAATTGAAAAATGGATGAATGTAAATGGTATTGAAGGTATTTCGTTTGATGAATATATTGAGATGCTAGGTCTTGATTATACTGATTTAATAAATTTAGATATTCATTGTTTAAATTTATCAGATTCTATGTGGAGTAATCCAGATTATATTGGTGCATTATGTTTTAAATATAAAGGGATTTATTCGGGTTATGATACTAAATTTGATTTAGATGATAAAGCTAGTCCTTTTAGTTCAGACTTAAATAGATTAAATATATCTCATAATATTACTAATATAATTTATTTATTAAAAAATGGTTTGGGTGCTAAATTAATTGTATCTAGAAATGAATATGGAGATAGATTTAAACATGAAATTCAAAAAGATTTTAATCTAGATGATAATAAAAAATTAAATGAAATAAAAGATACTGTTTCTTTTACAAGTAATGAAGTATATCATGATAGACCAAGATATCAATATACTAAGACAAGTGAAAATAAAAAGTCATTTGTTAGAGTTGATGATATTAGAGAAAACACAGCTATTAATGTATATATTAATGGCGAAATCATTGATTTTGACGATAAAGTTGTTAGAGGAAAAATGTGGTTTTCTGGAGCAACTTATTTAAAAACTGTTTTAGAGGAATTGTTAGAAAATGGAGTTTATGATAATGAAGTTTCTATAAAGATAGAAGCAATACCTGGTTTTGATAATTTAATTTATACTAGAGATAAAAATGGAAATGTTATTATTAAAGAATCTAGTAAAAAAAGACAAGTTTATTTTTCATTTGAAAATATACAAGAAGAAAATCTATTTACTAAGAGATTAACTGTTGTTTGTGATAAGAAAAGAATTAATTTAGATATTATTTCTACAAATGATATAGATATTACTAATTTAGATAAACTTATAAGTCATATTTATGATCAATATGATGGTATATGTGGTATACATGAATGTTTTAATAAGATTAGTTCTATTTCTTTTAAAAATCCTGATGATAGTTTAATTCGTGTTATATTAACAGAAGAAGAAAGTGATAGAGTTGTTAAATCTAGAGAATGGGTTCGTCAATATCAATTTAATGATGAAATGAATATAGAACAAGGAAGTTCTATGATGTTGAGAAAGTAGGGGTTTTGATGTTTGAGTGGTTAAAAAAAGGAAGTAAAAATGATAAAGTTTTACATCATGCTGCAACAGATGATGTTTATAAAATAATTCATTTATTTAGTTTGGTTAATGATATTACTATATATGAAATAGATGATATAGTTAGAAAATTAGGTCTTATTTATCCTAATGCTTCTATATTTGAGAAGAAACCTATTGCAATTGCAGATGATATTTGGAATGAAAAAGGTTATATTGGAAGTATAGAGTTTGATAAAGAAATATTTGATACTTATAATTCATCTAATGATTATTCTAAAAATATATATAAGGATGCAAATACTCATTTTGTTTTGAATCATGTTATTCATTTATGTAAGGATGGAGTTATTTTAGAACTTAATTATAAATATAATGAACCTATTTATGGAGATATTACAAAAATTAGACGTAGAATTTATTTTAAATTAAATAAAAAAGATAATGATTTTGAATTTGTGAAAAATAAAGAGCATCTTCAAATGAATGGTAGACATGGTTCTTTAGTAATTAAAAACGAAGAATCTTATGTTAGAGAACAAATACATGATAATATTATTAGACTTACATTTATAAAGGGTGATGGTAAAAAATTAGTTATCGAAATAAGTAAAGAGAAAGAACAATTTATTGATTTTGTTGATGAAAAACAACTAGTAACTAATATATTATATAGTAACTTTGAATTACCTAGTATTGCTTTAAAATACATGGTTGAGTATTTTGAAAAAAATAATATTAATGTATCTTTTATTAATGTTCGTAATATTGTAAGTGGATGGAAAATTTCAAGAGAATTGGTTTATGAAGATTATAAAGAAAATAATACTAAGAAAGTAAGTTTACTTGAAAAGAAGACATTACGTGATGATATAGATGAATCAAGGAAACCAACTTTAAAAACGCTAAATATATATAATACATATGAAGATGGTAAGAGCGTTAGAGTAATTGAAGTTGATGCTAAAAATACAGCTAGAATGGTTTTAAAGGTTACTATGGATAATAATAGTGCTTATATACCAAATGAAACTCAATTGATAAATTATTTATTAAAAGAATTTCCTCATATGAATATATCAGGATATCCTAATTTTAGTAAGATTGATGTATTATTTCATAATATTAGTGCTACATCATTTTCTAATATTTCTGATGATTTGTGTGGTGTTGAATTATCATATTATAAGGGTGAACATTTAATGGGTACAAAGGAATGGAAGAAACATACCTTTGAAGAAGAAGGGCCTGTATTAAAAAGAAAGTAGGATATTATGAAAGCGCTTAAAAAAACAAAAAATGAATTAGTTAAAGAACATGATAGATTGTGTGATGTACATGATGAATTATTAAAAAAATATAAGAGTAGAGTTAAAGCGAAAACTTTTTTTGATAAGAAATTCTTGAAAATTAAAGATTTAATGGAACTTCGTAAATTAGAAGCTAGAATTGATGTTTTAAATGATGCTATATATTCTGTTGATGCTAAAATTTCTTTGTTTAATGAGATGCCTAAAGCTGGTATCGATAGTTCAAAAAATACAAAAAATCTTTCTTCATCTTCAAGTATTAAAAAGTCTCTTGATAGTATGAAATCTGTTATAGAAAAAGAATATAAAAAATTAGATGTTTTAGTTCAAAAAAAAGTACTTTCTCATTATTTTGTTGATGAGAGACGTAAAGGTTTTAAAAAATATGAATTAGGTTTTAATTCATCAATGGGAGCTATGTTTGGTATGGGAGTTGCAATATTTACTTCTTCTTTATATCAAAGTTTTCTTTTACCTTTTGTTTTTATGGGAATTGGTGCTTGTGTTGCTGATATTTTTTCCGTTTTAAAAACTAATCATAATATTAAATTATTTAATAAGTTAAATGATGAACTTAAAGGTGATAAACTTGAGTTATCAAGTGAAAATGGTATGCAAGAAGTGTTTGATTTAAGTTCTGAAATTAATAAAAAATGTCATGATATTATGGTTATGGAAACAATTTATAAAGAACAATTAAGAAGTTATGAAGAAGCAAAAGAATATGAAGAAACTGATATGAGTAGTAAAAGATTTATAGTTTCAAAGGTTTATGTTGAATCTTCTAAAAAGCAAGAGGATAATCTTGAACAAGATTTAGATAATAAAGGTTTTCAGCCTACACTTAGAAAATAACTGATTTTCAGTTATTTTTTATTTTGGTTTTTATTGAAAAACAATGATATATAGTATATAATATTAACGCACAAAAATGCTTTATAAGAGGTGAGTTTATGACTAAACTTAATTTATATATAAAAACTGGACAAATTGATAATCAAGAATATATTAAAACATTAAGAGAGTTAAGAATTCTTAAACATAAAATATCTTCTGTTCCAATGACTAGAGAAGAAATGAGTAGACGTTCAATGGAACTAGATGTTATATATCAAAGTAAAGGAATTCATAGTTTAACTCAAGAACGTGTAAAAAGATTAATAAAATAAAAGAAATAGGGGTTTTGGAAATGAAAGAAGATAAAGTTTTGAAACAATGTCCTGAAGCGGAAAGTTCTCTTTTTAAATGTTTTTTATTATCAAGAGGTTTTAAAAGAGTATCATATGAAAAGATGAATAATAAAGAAGTTATTAACTTAAAAAATAAGTTTTGTGATATTAAAATTGAAAATATTTTTCCTTATGAATCAGTTATGGATATGCCTATATTGGGTGATGTTAAATATGTAGAACCACAGCATGTTTATTTTAAAGAAAGATATTATGATGATGAAATTATTAGTTTTGGTCAAATATCTAATGAACCTTTAAATCCGAACGAGTCTTATTGGCATCAAGAAGAATATTTTGATTTTAGACATATTATTAAATATAATGATAAAATGGTTATTATTACTTATCAAAGACCGCAACATAGGAGTATTTTTCGTTCTCAGCCAACTTTACAGTTAAGTTATTATGAAAATAATTATTATACTAAAGTATTTCATGGTGAATCATCTATGTTGCATGATGCTTATAGTGAAAGTTGTTCATCTTACTCATGGGAAGAATACATGAAGAAAAATTATTCTACTGGTTACTGCCATTATTATGATGAATGTGCATTTGCTGATATATATAAAGAAGCTGAAAAATTATTAGGTATTAAACTTGGTTATAGAAGAGATTTGGCTTTAAAGTATCTTATGGATAAGAAACATATTATAAATAAATATTCTGAAATGGTTGAGCATTCTAGAAGAATATCTCAAAGAAGGAGGTATTTAGAAAATGAAAGAAGATAAAGTTTTGAAACAATGTCCTGAAGCGGAATGTAGACTTGTTAAATATTTTATTGTTTCTCGTAATTTTAAAGATAGAATTTCTTATGAGAAACAAGAAAAGAAAGAAGTTATTAATTTAAAGAATAAATATTGTACTATAAAACTTGAAAATGTATTTGAACATCAAGAAGAAACAGATGCTTTAGGTTATCCATATGTTAAAGTTAATATACCTCAATACATTAGATTTACTGAAGATTATGGAAATTCTGATATTCAAAGTTTTGGTGAAATATCAAATTCACTTAAAGATGAAGAAAAACGTTATTGGATTAAGGATGATGTTATAGAGTTTGCTCATGTTATTAAGTATAAAAATAAAGCTGTTTTTATTACTTATAGAAGGCCAAGACATGATACTAATCCTGGATGGTTTGGACTTAACTATCATGGACCTTATATGCAACTTACATATTATGAAGATGCAGGTTTTATTGATTGGTCTTCTGAATGGGCATTGCTTAGAGATGCTCAAGCAGAAAGTACTGGGAATTTTCTTCGTTATGATGATATTAAATATAAATTTGATACATGTACGACTAGAGATTATTCTGAAACTGCTTTTGCTGAAATGTATAGTGAAGCAGAAAAACTTTTGGGTATAAAACTGGGTTATAGGAAAGATTTGGCTATAAAATCATTTATTGATAAAAGAAAAGTTATTAAAAATAGAGAAAAATTTATTAGTGATATGAGTCGTATATATAGATCGAGGTAATTATGGAAGATAAAATAAAATTGGGGTTTTAAAAGAATTAAGATACTTATCAGCACTTGCTAAATCATCAGAAAAGTGTGTTTCAGGCAATAATAAAATTAAAAAAATAAAATTAAGAAAGTAGAGTAATTATGGATATTTTGTTTATATTAATGTGTTTAGAAGATAGAATTGATAGATTAAGACTAAAAAGAACTAAAAAAGTATTTTTGACATGTAAAGAAATACAACAACTTATGAGAGATGGAAAACCAATTCCTACGAATATATATAATGCTGAAAATATAGAATACATTGTTAAAGATAGAAGTATTTATAGTCATCCAAAAAAATTAAGAAAAAAAAATTAGGGGGTTATTATGGAAGATAAAATTAAATTATTAGAAGAATCTTATCAATTTTATTTTAATGATGATAAGAGTTGTAAAGAAGAAATGGAAAACGAACTTATTTATATGATGAGTTATTATGATTTTTATTTAGATGTTATAAGTAATTATAATTATAGAAGTATAAATAATGAAGAAGTAAGTGAAATATTTGAACTTCAAAAAAGAATATTAGATGGATTTAAATTTGGAATAAGTGTTTTAATGGAAGAATTAAATGAAACTAACTTTAATGAAATAAATGTTCTTGGTAATTTTTTAGTAGAAAGATTAAAATTAAATATGTGGTCTACTGAGGGAAGAAAAGAAAATATTATTAGTGGGAAATTTGTAAATAAATATCCTGATGATGATAGCTTATTTGTTGAAGTGTTTTTTGTAAATAAAATAAAAGAAATTACGGGTAGAAATTTATTATTAAAGAAATAGTGGAGGATATATGAATAAAAGAGGTGCTATTGTTATTTTAAATGATTTAAAAAAAGAAAGAGAAGATGTAAAAAAACAATACGAAGAACAAAAAAAGAAAAAATTTACTGATAAGCATGCAATGTTATATTGTATTGGTTTTGTAGGTGTATTTGGAGCTACTTGTATTATTTGTCCTGCCAATTTTTTTGCTTGTGCTTCTATATTGGTTGGATATGGATTTGGTGTTCCTTGTGCTTTTGCTTATTCTTTATTTAGTAAAGAAGAAAAATTAAAAAGAAAAATTAATAAACTTAATAAGGATATTGATAAATTAGAATTTGAACTTGTTGGTATTAAGGTTAATCATCATTACATTGATCAAGATAAAGGTTTTGTTTTAGAAGAAAATAAAATTGTTAATAATAAACCTATTATAAATAGTGTTATATGTGATGAAGAACCGGTTCAAGAAGAAAGTGGTCCTGTTTTAAAAAGAAAGTTCTAGGTGTTGATATGGTAAGTAATGCGTTTATATTAGGAAAATATGATAGAAGAAATTTCGGTGATAAAGATATCAGTAAATCTGCTGAAATGTGGGAAGGTGATGAAAAAGAAAATACACCTGTTACTCATATACATAATTCACCAAATGTTTTTTCAAATCATACTGAAAGAGATGAAATTCAGGTAGTAGGTAAGTTATATAAAGGATTTATTGATGATGAAGATGAAATATCTTGTGATGAGATATTAGATGAAAGAGAAGATTTTCCAAGATTATCATTTAGGAAGTGATTTTTATGTATGAACATAGTGAAAGCTATAAAGAAGAATTATATTATCAAGAAAAGGAAAAAGAATTAAATAGAATAATTGAAAATAATAGGAGAACACTGTCAATTATTCCTTGGCCTTATTCTTCGAGTATTGAAGGAAGACGTGAATATAGAAGACAATTGAAACAAACAAGTGAAGCAATAAGAAAAAGAGTTGATGAAAGGCACAAAAGTAGAAAATCATGGTCTCATCCTTCGAAAGAAACATTAAAAAGATTAAGGGAAAAAGCTAAGACTTTACAGTCAGAAGAGAAAAGTTTAATATTAAAAAAATAGGAGGGAAACATGATTGAAGCAATTGATAAAAAATATTGTCATAATAATCTAGTTCAATTAATGCATAGAGAAAATTCTATTAATTTGATTATTAGTGATGATGAAATATTACTTTTAAAACTTGGAGATAAAATATTGATTAATTCATATGAAAATCATCCTGATAGATATTTATTTCCATATAGTGAAAAAGTAAAAAATGGTCCTTTTTATAATAGTTTATTTGAATATAAAAAACCTTATATTGTGTATAATGCTGGTATTGGAGGTTTTAATTTTTGTACTAATTATTTTCTTGAAGGCAACGATCGCGCTTTATATTGGAGCGATGATTTACCTACTGATTTTAGAGGTGTTAAGGGTAATGAAATGATTTTATCAAGAGAAGAAATAGAGGATTACTTTAATAAAGACAATTATGATTCTATGTATGTAATTGATACATCTGGTAAAATATTGTTTGCTAATAGTAAGAAAAATGGACTTGTAATTGATAATAAAATTATTCCGAGTGATGAAGAAATTATTGAAAAAGACTATAAAGAACGTAAAAGTAGTGTTGAAATGGGGATATTGTCTAGAAAAATTGTTTATTCTGATCATTTTGATTATGAAGAAACAGCTGACCCTGAAAAAGTTCAAAAAAGAACAATTGATGAAATAGAAAATTTAAGACTTTACTCTAGTTGTTTGTTTAATGATTTTAGTCATGTAATAATCACAATTAAAGATGGTGCTTTTTTTATAAATTGGTTTAAAATAGATTTAGTTAATAAAGATAAATTTAAATTATCATATATTCCTATAGCTTTTAAAATACCAAGTTATGTTGATGTTTTAAATTATATGTCTAAACACAAGATAGAATATACTTTAGATCCGAGTCCAAGATGTAAAAGTTTTGAGGAAGTTCATACTCCTGAAAGTATGGAATTCGCTAGAAATTCTATTTTAAAATTAATGGATGATATGAATAATGAAGAAAGAGAAGAGATTATTGAATCTCAACCTTTATTAAAAAGAATTTTTGGTAAAAGAAGAAAGGAAAAGTAACATGTTTTCAAGAAAAGAAGTTATTGAATGTGGGAGGAATTTGATATGAAAGATGAAATTAGAGAAGATTTATGGGAAACAGTAGTAAGTGAACATCCTGAGTTTGGTGTTAGACACACTGATGTACCTTATGAAATGAAGGGACTATATCCAACTACTAAAACTTCAGTAGTTCCCAGAAGTTATGAAGCTTTAGCTGTGCCATGTAGTAGAGAACATGCATTTATAATGAGTAGAGATGAGGCTACTAGTCGTGCTAGTGATGAATCTTTGACTAGAATAAGTTCAATGTCTCGAGAGTTTGAGCAAAATAATTTAGGATGTCCAAAACTTATTAAAAAATAAATTATAATTTAGGGGGGTTTTATGAAGAAAAAAGTTTTCTCAAAAGAAGTTTTGAAATTATATAAAAAACAAATACCTTTATTGGAAAAGTTATTAATGCCATTAGTACGAAATTTAACTATAACAAATTTGGATGGTATATATAATTATAATCATTTACCTGAATCTAAAATGAGATTGTTTTGTGCTGTTGTTGATTATAAAAGAAATTTTTTTGATACTGAGGAAGAATTAATTAATTTTATTAAAAATAGTGATATTAGAGTTGATGATATATATATTCTTGATTATTTAGATGAAGTTTATAATAGAGATAGAGTTATTAAAGTAACTTTTATGAATGGTCATGAAATGTTATATAGTAAAGTTGATGAATATGGTTGGAATGGTTTTGCAATACATGATCCTCATAGAAGTTTTTCATCTAATAAATATATATGGAATTATTATGGTACAAGTATAGATGATATTTATTTAGCGTTTATAGATAGAGGATTAAAAATAGATTGTGCAAAACTTAGGATAGTAAAGTAGGTATAATATATGAAAACATTTAATGAAATAAAAGAAGAAAGACTTTTGTGTGAAGATAGAATTATAAATAATGCAAAAAATATGATTGAAAAACATAAGGATTATTATCCTTTATATTCTAGATACAATGAAGAACTTATGAGAAGTAATTATTTTCTAAAAAATGTAGATGAAAATGTTAGACTTGAAATCGTTGTTTTTGCTCGTGAATTATTTGATGAAATAAGTCATAGTTATATTGAATATATGAGAGAGAATAATGATTCTAATATGACGTTTTTAGATCATTTTAAACAAATTGTAAGTCTTTCTAAAAGTGAATATGCTGATGAATTATTTTCAGTATTTAGTAATAATAATATTCTTAAACTTATAAGGTATTTTGGTATAACTGATGAAGACATAAATATGTTTAAAGATAAGAAATCAGATATCATTTTAAGAAGTATTTGGATGGATTATATTAATCAGTTATATGGTACTGATATACCAAGTGTTAGAGATTATGAAAAATTAGATAAATTATTTGTTTACTTTATGCAACATGAGGATACATCTCGTTTATATTCAAAATATGATTTGTTATTAAAGATAAGAAATGGTGAAATGAGTGAAATTAAAACAGATGAAGGTCGTGTATATCCTTTAATGACAAGATGTGAGTTTGTTAAATCATTTGGTGAAATTGAAGATGTAAATAATATGGTTTTAAGGAGAGTGTAATATGAGTAAAAAGGATGAATTAATAAAAAGTAGAGATTTACTTCAAAAAGAAAGAAAAGATTTAAAAAATAAAAGAGTAAGTAAAGCAAAATTATCTTTATATGTTTGGGGTATAGCTTTAACTACCGCAATATCTTCTTTATTTTTTTTGGAAAGTGCTCCAGTATTAATATATTTATTTAGTTTTTTATTTACTTTTGGTGTACCTTGCATTTATTATTGCAAAAATATTTTAAAAGATAATGAACTTAAAGACAAAATTGCTGGTTTGGATAAAGATATAATTGATATTGAAAATGAAGAAAAAAGAAAGGAAATGCTTTCTAGAAAAAGTAAACCTTTATCTTTTAAAAAAATTGAGGATAAAAGAGATTATCTAGGTGTAATTAATGATGGATTAAAGAAAATTGAACATATTAATATTAGCTCTGATAGTGAAATTTGTTTATGTGATGAAAATGTTGAAAAAGGTCCTAGTTTAAAGTTTAAAAAGAATTAGAGGTATTTATGGATAAATTGGGGTATTTAACTAAAGTTAAAAATGATTTGGTTAGAAGAAAGAATCAAATTAATGATGAAAAACCAAGTGCGTTTAAGAAGATTCTTTATGTATTTGGTATTGTTATTACTTTGGTGTCTTCATGTGTTACTTTTTGGAATTCAACACCATCTTTAATTTTTTGTTTAACCTATTTATATATAGTTGGTGTTCCTTATTTTTATATTAGAAATAAAGAGTATAAAATAGGTGTTATAGATGGTAAAATAAGAGATATTCAGTTTGAAATAAGTAATCTTGATGATACTATGGTTTTAGAAAATAAGGAAAACTTAGATTTAAATAAAATTAAAAATGATGTTAAAAAATATAGTAATAATTTTTTAAATGATAGTTATGATGAATGCTGTTTTGATGATAAAGTTATAGAAGATGATGGGCCAAAGTTAAGAATTAAGATGTAATTAAAAGGAGGAATTATGATATTATTTGTTCCAAATATTTTTGGTGAGAGTTTATATGAATGTATGGTAAATGCGATTGAATTTGAAAGTGAAGAAGCATTAACCGAATATTTCTATGAGAGATATAGTGGTCTTTTAGAATCTTTTTCTAAAGATAGAATTATTATAGGTAAAGTTTTAAAAGAAGATAAAAGTATGGGTATGTTTGATCCAAAAAATATTTATATTAAAATGACAGATAAAGAAAAAAGATATAATATAAATGATTGTATTTTTATTGGTACTTGTGCTTCAAAATACAATAATATAAATGATACAATTAATGAAAATTTTAGTGATATGATGAGTGATGAAATTAGATTAGGACTTAGAAAGTAGTTGATTTTGTGAAAAGTTTTGAAGATATTAAGAAAAACAGATTATTAAGTGAACATAATAGATTAAATGTTGCTAAAAAAAGACTTAGTGTTCCTGGTGGTATTGCAAAGTCAATTAGACAAAAAGAACAAATTGATTATAGTTTATCTGTTCTTGATAATATAGATGAAACTGTTAAAATGGAAATATCTTATAATGCGAATTTATTGTTTGAATTTATTTATTCTGAAACTCAATATACTATTTTTACTAAAATGTTTTATTCAAGAATGCTTGAATATATAAGATTTATTGAGACTGGTGAATGCGTTAATAATAAATTTAATCCTGAAGTTATCAATTTAATTAAATATTTTGATTTTAATTTATCTGATATATTAAAACTTGTTGAATTTGATAGTGATGTAACTCTAAAAGATGGATTTTCTAAGTTTATAAATGATTATTATGGCACTAATATTCCTTTATTATCTGAATGGGTTATTATGGATGAAAATGATAGACTTTTGTGTACTGAAGAAGAGCTTAAAAATTATGATATATCTGAAATTTGTTTACAATTTAAAAATGGTGATTTTATGATAAACAGATTTAATTCTATGTATCCAATGTTATATAAAAAAGATATGATTGAATACTTTGGTGAGGAGTATTTTAGTGAAGATGATGACATGTGTCTTAGGAGGAATTTGTGAATTTAACAGATGAAAGAAAAAAACTTGCTTTACTTAGAGAAAATAAAAAGAATCTTGTTATTAAGAAAGAAAATTTATTAAAGAAGAGATTTGGAAAATATAAGAGTATTTTACATACAATTATGAGTTTAATTGTTTTTGGTATAAGTTTTGATTTGTTTGCATCTATTTCACCTTTAATGGTATTTTTTACTACATTTGGTTATATATGTGGTATTCCTTCAATTTATTATCATAAAAATAAGGTTAAAGCTAAAATAATTGATGTTGATATCACTACAATAGAAAATGATATTAAAGCTTTGCATGATGAAATTAGAAAACAAGAACTTAAAAATTTAGAAGAAATGGTTTCTCAAGAAAATTTTAAGAAGCAAAAGGAATCTTTTGATAAAATTAAAGATATGCCTTTATTTGATAGAGATAACATTGAAAACAATATTTGTGAGATTGAAACTGGTATGAAGCTTTCTTTAAGAAAGTAGTAATTTCCTTTTAAATTTGACATACGAACATTTTTGTGGTATAATATGCGACGAATTTAAGGGGGATATAAAATGGAAAAGAGAGAAATTAGTGATATTAGAAAGGAATATACTTCTTTAGTAAACAGAATTAGTGCAAATAGTGCTAAATATGATGTAGCAAAAGTTAAGTATGAAGATTTAGTTGCTAAAAGAGATAAAATGTTAAGTAGAAAAAATGCTTTAGAAAGTGAAATAGCATCTTTAAATAAGGAAATTGAAGCTAATGAAAGTGAATTTATTAGTAATAAACAAAATAAATTATTTAATAAAGTTATTGGAATTAGTTTTGTTCCTACAATTGTAGTTGATGCTGCTTTATTACTTTCTGGTAATATTCAAGAAATTGGTAATACTGCATTAAACGTTGCTTTATTTACTGGTATTCCACAATTTGTTTGTTGTTCTAGCATTTATGGTTTAATGAATAAAGGTTTAACTTCTAAATATAGAAATCAATATAGAAGAAGTGAAGATTATGTGCGTTCTATTGATAAAATTAATGAATGTGAAAGAGTTATTTGTGATTATTCTGAACTTTTAGGGGATTTAAATAGATTAGTTGATCTTGCTCAAAGAGCTGTTATTAGTCTTGATAATAAAATTAGATATTTAAATGTTGAATTAAAAAATATGGAAGAGGAATTAAATTCAACTGAAAGTATTAATATCGAATCTCATGCAGGAAGAGTTTTAAATAGATAGTTATTTTTAACTCTTTTATTTTAGGAGGGTTTTATGGAAAGTAAATATAAATTATATTTAAAAACATTTTTGGTTTTTTCTAAATATTTTTTTTGTAATAGATTTTTAAGATGAGAAATTTATTCAGTTATAAAAATTTAAGTTCTTATGAGCGTTTATATGATTTTGAACAATCTTCTGTTATTTCTTTATTAGATAGTGGAGATGATTATTTATCTTGTTTATTATATGGATGCGATAAAGTAGATTTATTCGACAAAGATAATTTATCATATGAATACTTATTATTTAAAATTGAAGCTATAAAGAATTTAAGTTATGAAGAGTTTTTTAAGTTATTTTTTATAGATAAACTTAATAATGAGTATTTATTTCACAAAATATTAATGAATAGTGAAATAAAAACTATGAAAATAAACAATCCTAAAGTGAGAAAAGATATTAAATATGATAGTGGTGAATTTATTCCTTATTTAGATAAAATTAATTATTATAAGTTACAATCAATATTAAAGAGTTTAAGTTATCCTCAATTTTATAAAACTTCTATATGGAAACTAAGTGATTTTATTTCTTGTCAATATGATATTATGCTAGCTTCATCTATTTTTGATAATTTATATCAAAAGGGAAAAGTTAGAGGTATTAAAAATTATAAGAAGTTACTTGATAGTTTTGATATTAATCAAATTCAAGCATATTATTGTCATGGTTTTATGAGTGATGATGTTGAGATTGAGTTTTTAAATAGAGGATTTGATATTGATTTTGTTGATAGTATAAAAGAAAGAGATAGTGTTATATCTTTAATAAAAAAATAATGGAGGGTTTTATGATAAAACAAGTAGAAGATATTTATAATCAATATGAAAAATTTATTTTTAGAGAACCAAAAGATTATAAATTTGTATTAAGTAGTTTAATGATTGATAGGGATGCAGTAGAGTATTTTAAATACTATTATATAATAGATGATTGTGTAGTTTTTGGAGATGGTTTATTACCTGCTCATGACTATAGAATTAATCAATATAGTGATACTGAGGACAGAATGTTAGATGGAAATAGAATGTGTCTAGATTTATTAATAGAGCATTTAACTCCGGATAATTATGTTGAGTTTGAAAAATTAAGGGCATTTCTTGCATGTAAATTAAATAAAAATATTGCTAAAATTGAACGTATTAAAAGAGAGATTGCAAAGGATTGTAATTTTCCTACAAGTGTTCAATATGAACATAAAAAATATAATCTTGATGAAGATTCTTTATTTGTAGAAGCATTTTTTGTTGAAAAAATGAAAGAACTTATTAATGTGGATATTTTAAAAAAGAAATAATTATATAAATCCTAATTTTCTTTAAATTAGGATTTTTATGTGTTATACTATGTTTACAATTTTTTTGGGGAATTAAAAAAATATAAACTTTTCTTCATAAAAAAGGGGGGATTAGATTATTATGAATATTGTATTAAAAAATGAATTATATGATATAAAAAATAAATATTTAGGTTTTATAGAACAAGAAAGAAAATTAAAATCTGAATATGAAGAGAGTATTTTAGAAAAATTACATGTAGATACAAGAAGAAATGATGAATATTATAATTTACTTGAGATTCAAAGAGAGTTATATAGAAATAATAATAGTATAGATAATGAAAAAACAAAATTTGTAGAGAGAAAACATAACAAACGTTTATTTTTAATAGGAATGGTATTTTATGTAATTCCTTCTTGTATTGGTTTTGTTTTATCATCTTTTGTTTCTTTTCCATCTATTATTGTTCCGTTAGCTAGTATGATTTCTTGTATTTCAGCTTCTGGTTTTGATTGTGTTATTAATCATAAAAAATGTTTTAAAAAGTATTCAAAATGTTTTGAAGATTTTGATTCTACTAAAAAAGCAAGACTTGAAATTGAACGATTAAAGAATAGAGAAAGTGAATTAAAAACAAAACTTACTGAAACTACTCAAAAACAAAATGAGATACATAAAAAGGTAGAGGATTTGGAAAAGCAACTTAATTTATTAAATGAAACTATAAACTTATTTAGAATTAATTCATTTGAAAAAATACTAGGATGTCAAAATAAAGAACAAGATATCGAACTTAAATTAAGTAAATAATATCGGGAGGGTTTAATGAAATCAAGTGAATTTGAAAGATTGTGCGATTATAGTAAAAAAAATAAAGTAAATTCTGTTATCTCTACTGATAAATCATTTATGAGTACTCGAAAAAAACATTGTAATTCTAGGATAGTTTTAGATGATTTTATAATTCAGTTTTTTTTAAAAATTAGAAATTATTCAGAAAAAGTAGATGGTAATAATAAAAATTTTATGTATTATTCAAATGGAAAATCTATTTTAGAAATAAATCCTATGTTTAATTGTATTTGTAATGGATATAGATTTGATGAATATTTTGAAAATAAAGATATTAAAAGTAAAGGTTCTTTTCCTTCTAATGGTTCTGGTATGAGTCCTTATATTGATAGAGAATATTATAAAAGAAGTGATTATAACGGATCAGAATATTTTAGACAAGCTTTTTTATATGAAGATAAGCTAGCGGTTGTATCTTTAAAATTAAAAAAGGTTGATGAAATATCTGGTTGGTGTTGTTATTATCCTAAATTTAGTATGTTTATGGAAATTTCATATTTTGATATTAATAATAATGACTCATTAAAGGGTCTTAATAATGATGCAAAATTTGATATTATATCTTGTACAAATAGTTTTCTTGCAAAAACTGCAGTTGCCGATAAAACTGAAATTATCAATATTAAAGATAATCTTGTTGGAGAAATAATTCATTCAGATAGTACTTTCTTTTGTGATTTATGTGAAAAAGATTCTCATCTTATTTGCGAGAGTTTATCAAAATCTTTTGATAAAGTAGAAAAATATTTAGGAGTTAGTTTAGAACTCCAAGAAAAAAATTGTATATTAAAAAGGTTATTTTTTAAATAATTTTTTTTGGGGGTAAGTTATGATTAATCATATTTTAATTAGAGGTTCATTACCAGATGAACGTGGTATTTATTGTTATTGTATTTGTGGTGGTTATCAAAATGATTTGAATACATATTATCAAAATGTACCTTCCTATACATTAGGTGATGAATTTGAAACAAATACTATACGTATATTAGAACTAAAAAATGTTCTTTTTGAATTTGACTATTTAGTAGAAAAAAGATTTATAATAAGCAGTATTAAAGAAAAAGAATTAAAATATGCAAGAGAATTAATTTTAAAAGAAATTGATTTATTAGAAAGAAATTCTGTAATTGTAACAGATATTATTCCTGAATTTTCTAAACTTCCTAAAAAAGTTTATTTATCTTCAGGAAAAATAGAAGCCACAGAAAGATTTTTGATGGCTATTTTGAATAAAAATTTCTTATATGAAGAAGAATTATCAGATTTGGAAAGTTCCTATACGTTAAAAAAGAAAAATTAAATGATATAATGGGGGTTTTTATATGTTAAAATCATTAAATGAAATTAAAGCGATAAAAAAAGAAAACAAAGAACTTTGGTTAAAGTATTTATATGAGACTAGTGAAAAAAAATATAATGTTTTAAATGTTAAAAGTTTAAAAGAGATTACTAAACATTCTGTTTTTAATTATGTCTTAAGAACGTTAGAAATATTAGATAGACTAAAAAATGAATTAAATCTTGAAGATGATATTATTTATTATGTTGAAGAAACTTTAAAATGGAGTGATGTATCTAAAACTGGTGATAAGAAAACAAGAAGTATGTGGAAAAAGAAAAAATATGATTTATTTTGTCATAATATTGCTTCTGCACAAATTTATTTAGAAAATAATAATGATGAAATTGTTTATACTTTAATTAAAACTCATGGACTTGTTGGTCAAAACATTA
>JAZUBJ010000057.1:0-4612 GCA_045638445.1 Bacilli bacterium
TTATATTTTTATTAATCCCTATAATGAAAAACTATAATAAATATTATTCAGGACAAAGAATAAGTAAATTAATAATAATAATATTACTAGGTATATTTAGTAGTTTTGTATTAAATCATATGGTATTAAATTTATTATCATATAAAGATGCATCAAAAGAATACATAGACTCTATATTTATAATAAAGAACATTTTAAAAACATTTATATATATATTATTAATACCATTTACATATCATGAATTCTCTTTACAAAAACTAATTCAAAATAAACAAACAAAACAAGTACAAACACAAACAACTAATCAAACTAAAAAAGTTATTAGAAAGAAAAAAGTAATTAAAAAGAGAAAAGTAAAAAAAGAAAACCCTAATTAGAAATAATTTGGGTTTTAATTTACAAAAAACTATTGAAAAATATATATCCGTATAGTAGAATAATGTCTCGAAAATGTATAAAAATGCCTAAAATAAAGGAAACATTTGACAAAATTGAAGGTTTGTGGTATAATATGCTCACAATTTCAATTAGGGGGGATAGAAATGAATTTAGAATTAATTGAAAAAATGGAAGCTTTATTAGCTGAAAGAAGACAAAAAAGAAGTGAACTAGCTGAAGAATACAAAACTGCAAGAGGTGCAGAAGCAAAAAGAATATATAATGAAGTTGATGAATTAGTAAAAGGAAATACTGAAATTAACAGAACAATTAAGGCTGTTAAAAAAGCAAATGCTAAAGTACAAACTTCAAAAACAGAAGAAGAAATGTATGAGGCTGCTAACGAATTACAAATTATTCAAGAAGAATTATATGCATTAGCAGAAAAATACAATGTTGAAATTTCTAGAGTTGAATTAGAAGAAACTGAAGAAAAAACAGAAGAAGTGGTTGAACCAACAATTGCTGAACAAAAAGTTGAAAAACAAACTGAAGAAAAGAAATCATATTTAGGAAGAAACTTATTAGTAGGAGCTGTTATATTAGGAACAGGAATGTCAATCGGATCATGTATGGCAAGAAATAATGATGTTGAGTCAATGTCAGTAGAACATACAACAGGTAAAGATGATGAAGATAAAACTAAAGATGAAACAACAGAATCTACTGAAGAAACAATCGATAAAGAAGTAGAAGAAGCAAATAGAATTAGAAACGTTGATACTGAAGTATACGGAATGACTTCTGCATTAACAGATGCAAGTGATGAAAAACAAGTAATGCAAAGAGCAAATGATATTTATAATACATATATCAATATCGATAGTATGCCAGCAGCTATGAAACAACAATTAAGTGTAGAAAGAATAGCTAACTTTATTAGAATGGCAAACGGAGAATTTGCTTTAGAAGATGGTCAAATCGAATATAATGCTGCAATGCATGATGAAATGGCTAACTTTATGGCAGCTTATTGTAATGCAACATCATTTGTTGAATATGGAACAGATTTAGAATTTAAACCAACATGTGTATTTTACGAAAATGATACATTAGCTCATACTTCAGCAGTACATGCCGATGAATTAGTTAGTGTAATCTATGAAGATATTAGAAATAATGATATAGAAAAATTCAAAGAAGATTCAATTAAATGGGGAGAATTTGTAAGAGATACATTTGTTTATACAGACTTCACTGGTGAAACAATCAGTATTTGGTCAGTAGATGATGAACAAAAATATCCACTTGTAAGTTCAATAATTTCTGTTTATGCTCCATCAATTATGGAATACTCACTAGGTGTTGACTTAGCAAGTAGAGATGGAAAAAATGGACCATATAGTAACACATTCGGAATTTGTATTCCATTCTGTTACAATGACAAAAATGAATTAACAGAAATTCCATTATCAGAATTAATTTATCATATTAACTTCACTCCAATGAATCACTTAGCTGATAGAGCTGGATTTGGTGAAGAATGGGCAGAAGAATATGTACCAATCAGCGTAAGAAATTACAACATGACAAAAACATATTTTGAATCAAAATATGCATTAGAAGCAGGTCAAGCAAAGACTTTAAAATAAAAAATATCAGGGGGTAAAAATTATGTATAGTAATGAAAAAAAAGGATTTAGTATACTTGATATTATCGTAAAAATTATATTATTTGGATTATTCATATTTATATTAGTATGGTTATTCAACAAGAAAGTGCCAAACATGGCTCCTTTCTACAGTAATGTATTTAGAGAAAATATCAAATATATGCAAGAAGCCGGTGAAAATTATTTCACTGATGATAAAATGCCAAAAGAAGTAGGTCAACAAGTAAAAATGACTTTATCACAAATGATTGAAGCAAAACTTATCATTCCATTTGTAGATGAAGATGGTAAATCATGTGATATTTATAATTCATATGTAACAATTACTAAACAAGAAGATGAAAGTTATATCTTAAAAACTAATTTAAAATGTAATAAAGAAGAAGATTATACAATTAAAATTCTTGGATGTCATACATATTGTAAAGACAAAACTTGTGAGAAAAAATGTTATAAAGAACAATTAACAAGTTATCAATACAAAAAACAAGTAACAAATACTACAACAAAATATAGTTGTAAAAATGGATATTCTTTAAATGGTAAATATTGTTATAAAACTGTTGTATCAGATACTTATGATGCAAAAGTAACAGTAACAGATACTAAAACATATACAGAAGATGCATTAACAAAAGTAACTGGAGGAAGTAAAACTGAATTAGATGTAATTGTTGAAACAAATAAATCTTATGTAGATAGATTATCAAAAACAAATAAAGAATATACAGATAAAATAACAGGAACTAAAAAAGAATATACTGATGCAAAAGCTAATACTACTAGTTCAACTAGCAAAGTATATACAAATGCAATTGTAACAAAAACTGAAGACAAGAAAACATGTACACAAAGTGGATATACTGAATCATATTCTTGTAATTGTACAGGATCATGGTCAGGTGGACAATATCATACAGTATGTAGTACTTGTACAAGATATGTTCCAACAGAATCATGTACAACAACTCCAGGAAAAACAACTTATAGTTGTCCAAGTGGATATAAAGAAGAAGGATCAGGATCAAGCTTAAAATGTTATAAAAATGTAACATCAACAAATACAACATATACATGTCCAAGTGGATACAAAGAAGAAGGATCAGGATCAAGTTTAAAATGTTATAAAAATGTAACAACATATAGTTGTCCAAGTGGATATATTAGCGAAGGTTCAGGATCAAGCTTAAAATGTTATACAGTTAAGAAAACTTATAGTTGTCCAAAAGAAGCTAACGTAAAAGTTGGAAGCGGTTCTTCATTAAAATGTTATAAAGTTGTAGATGGAACAATAAGTTATTATTGTAAAGATTCATCTTATACATTAAATGGTACAAAATGTACTAAAACAGTTAAAGAAGAAACTATAAAATATGAGTGCAAAGAAGGGTATAAATTAGAAGGAACTGTTTGTAAAAAATATACTACTGATAAAGTAAAAGCTGATTCTAAAAAAGTTACAAACAAATCTTACAAATATACTTGGAGTACAAACCCATCATTAAGTGGATGGACAAAAACAGGAAAAACTAAAACTGTAACTGGAAAAGAAATTTGTGAATAAGAGATATTAAATATCTCTTTTTTCTTGTTTTTAAAAGCGTTTTGAGATAAACTAATTAAGAGGTGTAAACATGAAAAAGAAGTTTGAATCATGGTGGATAATAGGTTTAATTTTACCTTTTATTGGAATACCAGTATATTGTTTAAATAAAAGAATGAGTAAAGACACTAAATCCAATCTTTTGACAGGAACAATAATTGGAGTAGGGTTATGGCTATTCTTTGGTTTATCATTTATGATAAGTGTATCAAATCCCGCACAAAAACAAGAAATTGAATATTTAGTATCAGATTGGCAAGTTGATATTCAAAAAGAGGAACCAGTTGTAACAGTTTTAGGTTTAACAACATGTGGTCATTGTCAATTATATAAGCCAACAATAGAAAAATTACAAAGCAAATATAATTTTAAACTATATTTCTTTGAATTAGATACTTTAACAGAAGAAGAAAGAGAAATAGTAGAAACAACATATGACCTTGCTACATATGGTTCTTCTGTACCATTTACATATATTGTAAAAGGAAAAAATATAGTAGCAGAAGAAACAGGATTTGAAGACAGAGAAACAACTCTAAATTTCTTGAAAGATCACAAGATAATAAAATAACCAGGAAACTGGTTTTTTATTTGTTTATAGACCAATTCTATAGTATAATTTTAATAGGTGATAAAATGAAAAAAGGTACAATAATTTCCATATTTATCGCTGTTATATTATTATTTATTAAATATTATACATCAGATTACAATATAAAATATGCAGTAGATAAGTATGATATTATAACTAAGTATGAAGATAAAAGATTATATTATGAAATAAAAAAAGATAATGAAATATACAATTTTGATGTATATATGAAAAGAAAATTATCAAAAACAAAAATAGAAAAGATAAAAATTATAGAAGATGAAACATTTAAGTGTATATATCCATCTATTAAAGATGTGAATACATATCCATTGTGTTATGAAAATGGAGTATATAAGGATTTCA
>JAZUBJ010000058.1:0-3400 GCA_045638445.1 Bacilli bacterium
TATTATTGATACATCTTATCATTATTTCTTCTATACCATTTAAATCATAATTATTTAAATCATGTATTTTTAGGTTTATTTTTGGATTTAATAATAAACAATTATCAATTTCACATAAATCATGTGTTTTGTTGTTAAAATAGCCTATTTTGCCTTCTAAAACATGTAATGTAACTTTATTTCTGTAATTATTTATGTCTTTGTTTGAAATATAATTTATTTTTCTATTAAATAGTCTTTCTAAGTTACTTAATTTAACATTTATTTCGTTTTCATAACTTGTATGTAAGAAATTACATCCTCCACATTTATTGTAATATGGGCATTTAACTTCATTTCTAAGGTTTGAACTATTTATTATTTCTAATATTTCTGCGTATGCGAAATGTTTTTCTATTTCTGTTATTTTGATTTTTAATTTTTCATTTTCTAGTGCATTTGGTATAAAAGTAACTATATTATTTATTCTTGTTACTCCGTTTCCGTTAATATCTACACTATCTATTATAACTTCATATATATCATTTATTTTCATAAATTACCTATAATATATTTATTATTATTCCACTTACTACACCTATTAAGTATAAAAGAGATAATATAAATATATTTTCTTTCATATTTTTATTTGTTTTAAATAATACTAGTATTGCTACTCCACTTCCGGTTAATACTCCTGCGATTAGTGTTCCAAATGATAATACTCCTTTTAAATATAATTCTGTTAATACGATACTTGACGCACAATTTGGAATTAATCCTACTAATGATGAAACAAGTGGACTAAATATACTATTTTTCATAAATATTTTATCTACTACTGAATTTCCATAAAATTCAATTATTATATTTAGTACGAATGATACTAGTAATATAAATAGTAATGTTTTTAATGTATGTATTAAACTTGATAATAATATATTCTTTTTACTACAGTGACAATGTTCTTCTTCACATATTTCACAATCTATATTTGTATTATTTTTCTTTCTAAAAATAAAATCAACCATAAATCCACAAAATACTCCGATTATGAATTTTGTTCCTAGTATTTTTACTATTTCTATTAGTGGTGCTTTTTGAGTAATTAATATTGCTAACATTTCATCACTTGTGGATAAATAAATTGCAATTAATGTTCCTAGCGAAACTATTCTTGTGATATATAGGTTTGTTACGATTACTCCAAAACCACATTGTGGTAATAAACCAAGTGCACTTCCTATTAATGGTGAGTATTTACCTGAATTTTTTATTAATTTTAAGTTTTTTTTGCTTAATTTATGTTCTATATATTCTATTAATAAAAATGCTAAATATAAAAATGGTAATATATGTAAACCATGTTCTAATGTGTGAATTAATATATGAATAAATTCATGCATATCATCATCCCCAATCGCAATAGATTATAACATATTTTTTCATCTTTTTAAATAGAAAAACACTATTTCTAGTGTTTTATTTTAAACAAAAACCTGATACAGTTCCTCTTGGATTTATAACTCCTGTTTTTAGGTCTCTTGGTGTATTTATTAATTTATTTTCTATTACAAGTGTTGCTGAAGAGCCTCCATCTAAGTTAGCCGCATTATATGCTCCATATTTTTGTAATAGTTCTATCATTTCTGTAAAGTTCGGACCACTATATACGTATTTTGTATTTGTTACTAGGAAAAGTACTATTCCGTCTTTTCTTTGAGCTATTGCTACTCTTGGTGCATTTCCTGAACCACCATTTCCAACTGTTTCCATCGGTTTTCCATTGATTATTAAATATGGGCCAAATTCAACTGCATCTCTTATTCCCATATCTAGTGCTTCAGTACCAGTTGCTTTTGTTAGAACTAATTTATTATCTTTATTAAATCCGATTAGTTCGCCTTTTCTTTTTGAATTTGTTGACCAAACTATTTCACTATTTTTTATTACGTATCCAACTGGAAAATCAGAAGATAAACCTTCTGAATCTTGTTTAAATCTTCCTCCGTTTATACATACTTTTGAATTAGTTCTTTTGCTCATGGATACTATATTTTCTCCATATGCACCTGTTCCTAATTTTTCTTTTGTTACAACACTTATTTTAGATGGATCATATATCGCTACTAAAAATGCATCATACTTACCTACTTTAACATTTATTAATTTATAGTCATCATTTCCTTCATCTCTTATTAATATTTGTTCATCATATTCATTTTCGTATGTATGTTTTGGTGAAGTATCTATTACTATACTATCTAAATCTACTTCTTCTGTTAATGGTATATAATAATTTTGATTCATTGTTTCTTTAATCATGTCTTCTGTATAAAAGATATATGCAAAATATTTATGAGACATTGTATGCATAGATGTATTAATCCACCATGTTCTTATATCTTTAATTGGTCCATAAAAACAGAAAAAACCTATTAGAGCAAGTATATCTAGTATTAATAATAAAATTGTTGTTTTTCTCATTCTTGCACTTCACTTTCTATTATATATGGATTATCTTTTGTGCCTTTACCATCTTTTATTTTATTTTTATCTACACAAATTGACAAATTAATGTTTCTTATTATATTTGGTTTTACTGGATATATTTCTTCATTATAAATATATACATTTTCATTTTCAAATGGAGTTGAAAAATAATAGTTATTTTTTTCTTCATTAAATATTGGTTCTATTATGCTTTGAATTCCTATTTTATTTGTTACTTTATTTTTCATTACTTCTTCATATGAAGTATAATTTCCTACATATGTTTCACAATCTATAAGTATATCTTTATATGATAATTCATTATAAATTGTTTCATTTAAATATTTACCTATACCGTCTTCAATTGAGTAAATATTTGTTTTGTTTGAAAAGTGATACTTTGTATTACCTTCGTTATATATATTTTCTGCTTGAAGTTTTAATACGTCTTCTTTTTGATTAGAAACTCTATATAAATCATTATCAATTTTTATGTAAGAGGCAAAATAACTTTCATCTTTTTTGATTGTATATGGATTTTCTATGGAACCATTTCCTTCATTAAATTCAGTTAAATTATCAAGTGTTAAAACAGGTTTAACTTTTTGTAATTCACTTGATTTTGAAAGAGATAGTTCTCCATTATTTACTATCCAAATATTTTCTTCGTTATTGTTTATTAACCATGTTTTTTGATTGTTATTTAAATAACTTTCATTATTGTTTTTGCTATTTAAATAATCAGATATAGATAATAGTTTAACGTAATCAGTTTCTATTTCATTACATGTGATTTTGTTTGCATCAGTTATTTTGTCAGTACAATATGTACCTTTAATTAATGAATCTTTTTTTATATTATTATAAAAAATATCGTTTAAGTATTTATTTAAATCTGATTCTTTATAATCTAGTTTTTCTTGATCAT
>JAZUBJ010000059.1:0-13892 GCA_045638445.1 Bacilli bacterium
AATATTTAAATTTTTTATTGTTATATGCTTGATTATTTTTTTATGTAGTTGTAATAGAAATAGTATTAAGTTTAGTTTTAATGATATTGTTAATTGAGTGAATAAAGTTCAATTTCTTTTAGAGTTAGATGGTAGAAAAGTTTATACATATTGTATTGATGATGTTAATGTTATACGTAATGGTAATGAAGAAAAACTTAAAAGTTTTATTTTGAGTGATAATGATTCTATTGATGAAATAATAAGTTCTTTAAAGGTTAAAGACATTATATCTGATGGTGGTACTAAAATATATAGTGGTGGTAACATAAAACTTATTGAATGTAATACTTTAGATGGTAATAGAGATATTTATATTGGAAATAATGATATGAAGTTTAAATCTAATTTTTGTGATCATAATAATTATACATTTATTAGAACCTATACTATTAAAGATATAAGTGAGTTTAATGGTACTCAGTATACTGATGATGGTACTCCTTTTGTGACTGGAAATGCTTTTGAAGTTGTGTTAAGTCAGTATGACGGTGAAACTAAAAAAGTTATATTAAATAATATTTGGGATATTAAACTTGAAAAGGGTAAAACATATGAATTTGAATTACAATTGTATAATGAATCTGAAAATATTGACGATACAATTGAATATATATTTAAGAATTCTAATATAGTTGAAATTAGAAAAACAGATAAAGTTGGTTTAGAACAGTTGCAAGAGCCAATTATTAGTGAATAATATGATATATAATATGGGGGATAATATGAATAAAAATGATTTAGAAAATTTAGGGAATTTTATTTTACATGCGAAAGGTAATTTAATAATGATTTCTGGATATGATAGAGAAAGAAATAAGCATACTTTTGTTGCGTCAAGTCCTATTCTTAAATATTTATTATTCGATATTAATCAAAAAATAGTAATAGGACCTTTGTCAAGATGTCAACTCGGTAGTTTATTTATGGCTCTTGATTCTATTGGTTGTGGATATAAAATAGTTACAATTAATGATCAAATGATTATTCAAAAATCCAATAATTTACAAAGAAAAAGATTTAGGAGTAAATAGATATGGATAAAGTTGTTTTAAGAGATAAGTTATTTAATAAATATTTTAATGTAGATGATGGTGTTTTAGTAAGTGATTTAACTAATAAATTATCTTTTATTCCAGAAGTGTGGGGAGAACTTCATAATTTATGTAGAAAGAATATTAAACATTTTGATTATTTAAGTTCTTTGGATAAATTTAAAATGGTTAGTTTAAATAATAAAAATTATATTATATTAAAACTTAGGATGTATAGATATGTTATTATTGATTTAGATAAAATGGAGAATATATCTAAAGAAGAATTTTATAATAATTTTGATGAGGAATTTTTTATTAAATATTTTGATGAATTTAAGGATGAATTTGGTTTGGATTTATATCAAGTTCAAAAATATAATGGTAATATTGATGAGTTATTAAAATATTATAAAGATAATGAATTTGTATTTAATTTAGAACCTAATATTCATTGTAGATTTAATGTTGATGATGCCTGGACTTGGTTATTTATTGATTTTATTAATGCTAAAATACAACTTGGTTTTCAAACTGTTAATCAGTTATTGTATGAACAATTATTTTTGAATTATGATTTGACTCCTTTTAGTATGCAAGATGCAATACATAAAATGGGTATTGATAAAATGAATGAAATATTTTCTAGAGTAAATGGTATTAGTATTCCTGTTGAATGTATACCAAGTGATTTATATGAACTTTATTTGAATGATAAAAATAGTTTTATGTTATAATTTTAATAGGAGGTATAAATGAAAAAAGTTAGTTATTATAAATGTCCAGTTTGTGGAAATATTATTGAAATTATAAATGGAGAAGTTGAGAGGGTTAAATGTTGTGGACAAGGTTTAGTTTTATTAGAGGCTAATAGTGTTGATGCTGCTTTAGAAAAACATGTTCCTGTTTATGAAATAGATAATAATGAGATTATAGTTAGAGTTGGAGAAGTTATTCATCCTATGGAAGAGAAACATTATATTACTTTTATTAGTTTAGTTACTAATGATAGAGTGATTCGTGTTGATTTAAAACCTGGGGATGAACCTATAGTAAGATTTCCTTATGTTGAAGGTTCTGTTTTATATGAATACTGTAATTTACATGGTTTATGGAAGTGTGATGTTAAATAAAAATAGATTTTATTATCTATTTTTTTTATTTTTTAATCTTTTTTTAATCTTTAAGACATAAAATTTTGTTGTTAATAAATTAAAAGAGGAGGAAAAAATGTATATTTTAAAAAACGCTTTAGTTTCTATATCTAGAAATAAGGGTAGAAATGTTTTAATAGGAATTATTATAGTTGTTATATCTGCTGCTTGTGCTATAACTTTGTCTATACGTAATTCTGCTAACAAGATTGTTGATGCTTATGAAAGTAAGTATAATGTTGAAGCGACAATTGGTATGAATCGAAATGCTTTAATGGAGTCTTTAAGAGGTGGAAGTGGAGAAGACAAAAATACTCAAGAAGAAATGATTAATAAATTTAATGACATTGAAAGTATTACTGTTGATGAAATTAAAAAATATGGAGAGAGTAAATATGTTTCTTCTTATTACTATGTATATGAGACTAGTATGAATGCTGATGGACTTGAAGAAGCAACTGATAGTTTGGTTAAGGAGACTACTACAACTACTACAAAAACTGAACAGTTTTCAAATCCTGGTTCTCCTGCTGGTTTTCCAGGTAGACCAGGTGGTGGTGGCTCAACTACTAAGAAGAGTACTACAACTACTAAAAAAACTGAAAAAATATTTAATGAAAAAGCCCAAAATGGTGCATTTAGTATAAAAGGTTATAGTTCATATGAGGCTATGAGTGATTTTATTAATGGAAACTATACTATTACTGATGGAGAAGTAAGTAGTGATTTTGAGAGTAATGGATGTGTTGTTAGTGAAGAACTAGCTACTTTAAATGAAGTAAAAGTAGGTGATACCATTAAGTTAGTTAATCCTGATAATACTAAATTAACATATGAGTTTGTTGTTAGTGGTATATATAAAGAAAATAGTGATCAAGCTAGTGATATGAGAAATATGTTTAGTAATTCTGCAAATACTATTATTACTAATTCAAATATTGTTGAGAAAATATTAGGAGATGATAGTGAACTTGGAGTTACGGTTACTCCAACATTTATTTTAACTAGTTCTGATGTTGCTTCGTTATTTAGTGCTGAGGTTAAAGAAAAGGGATTAGGTGAATATTATCAAGTTAATGATAATACTGAAACAGTTAAAGCTTCTACGAAATCTATAAGCAATGTTAAAACATTTGCTACAACATTTTTAATTATCACTTTAATAATTGGAGGTGTTGTATTATTTGTTATTAATATGATTAATATTAGAGAAAGAAAGTATGAAATAGGTGTTCTTAGAACTATTGGTATGAAGAAAATATCTGTTATTGGTCAATTTATGTTTGAGTTACTTGTTGTTTGTATTATTGGTTTATTAATTGGTGCTGGTGTAGGAGCAATGAGTAGTGTTAGTGTTGCAAACCGTTTACTTGAAAATGAAATAAGTAACGCAAGTGCGGATATGGAAGACATTAATAAAAACTTTGGTGGGCCTATGAATGGTTCAAGACCAGACAAATCAAATAATATGAAATTTAATGGTATAGTAAATATAGAACAAGTTGATACTATGGAAGCTGTTGTTGATTTTAAAGTTTTAATGCAATTACTTTTAATTGGCGTTAGTCTGACAGTTGTAAGTAGTATATCTTCTTGTGTTGCAATTGCAAGGTTTTCACCACTTACAATATTAAAGGAGAGAGGCTAATATGAAAAATAATGTTGTTTTAAAAATGGATAAAGTTAGTTATAGATATAGTGATGCTCCTAAGGATGTATATGTTTTTAAAAACTTAAGTTATGAATTTAATAGTGGTAAGATGTATGCTATCAAAGGAAAAAGTGGAAGTGGTAAAACAACTTTATTATCTTTGATAAGTGGTCTAGAGAAGAAATATGAAGGGAAAATATATTTTGGTAAAAATGATTTAAGTAAAGTTAATTTAGATAAATATAGAAATTCTGATATTGGCATAGTTTTTCAAAGTTATAATTTACTTCCACATTTAACAGCAAGTGAAAATATAATTTTATCTATGGATATAAATGGTTTAAAGAAAATAAATAAAAAAGAAAAAGCTTTAGAATTATTAAAAAGTGTTGGACTTGGAAAGAAACATGAAAATAGAAGAGTTTTAAAATTATCTGGAGGGGAACAACAAAGAGTTGCGATAGCTAGAAGTTTATCATATAATCCGAAAATAATAATTGCAGATGAACCAACTGGTAATTTAGATAAGGAAACAGAAAGAGAAATTTTAAAAATATTTAGTAATCTTGCACATAATGAAGACAAATGTGTAATTATAGTTACTCATTCAGAAGAAGTATGTAAAGCATGTGATGTTGTTTACTCTTTAAAATCTAAAAAAGATTTAGAAGAAGAAATAATATTAAAAAAAGAAGAAAATAAGAAGAATAAAAAATCTCAAAAAAAGAAGTAGTAATTACTTCTTTTTTTAATTGAATTCTTTTTTAATATGGTGTATTATGATTATAGATAAAGATATGTATTTGGAGAGTGTCTAAATGAGTAATAATGATTTATATAAATCAGCAACTGATAAGTTACAAAAGTTACATGATTTAATTTACGATGAAAATGAAAAAGTTAGAAAGGAATTTAGTTTAACTCCAGAAGAGTTAGATGTGTTTCGTAATTATCAAGATGAAACTGGTAAAAAAGAACAATTTGAAGTTTTATTTGGTGGGATTATTTATGATAAAGGTTCTCACAATAGTGAAGCTGTTTTAGAAAATATTTATGATATGTCTTATAAAATTTATGAGTTATGTGTGAATAATCATGAATCTTGGAGTCCTAATTATGTTTATACTAAAAGTGCTAGTAATTGGGATGGTAATGTGTTATTTAGCGCAGATAGAGATTTTAAATCTATTAAAATTAGCTTATATAATTTTAATGATATGTATGAACATGTTATTAGTTTCTCTAAAGATCCTGGATATAAAAAAATCGTTGGTTTTGTAAATATTTTTGCAGATAGGAGAATAGAGAATTCAACTCTCTATTCTAAAAATTATGGTGCTAAATATTATGATTTAAGAGAACATGATGTGATGAATATACTTTTAGCTTGTGAAAGTGAACTTACTTCCATGTTAAGTCAATTAACTAGTGAAGAGGATAATAAAAAGAGTGGAGTTAGAAGATAGTTTAAAAGAGGTTTTATAACCTCTTTTTATTTGTATATTTTATTTAATATCATTTGAGTTGATTCTTCTTGAGTGTGATATGCTAAGTAACTAAAATATATTCCTCTAATTTGATTAAACTTTCTTTCATATTTATTGTAGCTACTTCCTCCGTAGTAAATATTCATATCTAAAAATACAATTTTATTATTTTTTTCAAATTCTTCTTGTTTACTTGGTGAAATATATATATTTTCTAGTGTTTCTATATTTCTATATTGTATAAGGTCACATGGATGTCCACCTGATTCATTTGTTACTTTTCCATTTTTGACATTAAATAAATATCTACCTATACATACATATATTTGGTTATCTTTTTTTGTATTTAGTGCTATATCAGAAAATGCATTAAGGCCCATTTCACATTCAGTGTATTCTTGTGTATCATCTGAAATTAAATGTAGTAATTCTAAATATCTTATTACTGATGGGTTATTTTCTAATAGTTCTTTTTCTTTCTTTAAACTTTCTAGATGATTTTTCTTAGAAAGTTGTTCTTGATATTTTTGTTTTCCTTTTTTTATTTCTTGTTCGTTCATAATATCTCCTTGTATAAATTATTTTATCATGAGTTATTAATAATTTCATTGATTAAGTTTTTAAATTAATATATAATATTTAATCACAAGAAAAGTATTTAGGGTGATTATAATGAAACAAAAAATGATTAGTAAAAATTTAGTGAAGAAATATAATATTGCACATTTATCTGCAGGTGATGCTAAAGTAGCTAATGTTTCGTCATATACTGTAGATGAATTTTCTATTACTCCTAAGAAAATAAAAAGTAGTAATCACGAGATTATTGATTCTATTGGAAATAAAGCTGAGATTACTGATTATGCTATATTAATGGGTGCTTATTATTATGGAGAAGATAATAAAAGATATGGATACTATTGGACTAGTACTCCTGTTGAATCTGAATACTTTTTATATAATGGTAGTGGGGTAAGTAAAGTTGAATATTATGAAGCTCATGAAAGTAAAACAGATTATACTTTTTATGGTTATTCAAAGGGAAATAAGATTGATCATTTAAAAGATCCTTGTATTATAGAAGTTACTGATGAAAATGGTACTACTTTATATATAAATCAAGATGAAGAGTTATGGTCTTTGATAGAAGAAGAAAAATATTTTGCTGAAGCAACTATGGGTGCATGTATGAGTGGTCCTAGAATTCACGAAACTATTAATACTTTTGTTAAAAATGAATATGTTGGTTTTACATATGATTTTACCAGAAAAATGTATAAGGAAATTCGTAGAAATGAATTTTATAGTGATGTTCAAGATGAAAAATATCAATATGTAGCCGGTGGGGAATTTTCTATTAGAAACATAGATGATACTTCTGTAGGAATTAGACCAGTATTTAATACATATAATTGTTCAAGTATAAATAGTGAAGTTATTAATGGTGTTAAATATTCATATATAACTGATTTTCCTCAAACTGTTGCATCTAAAGAAGAACAAAAAGTTTTAAATAAGTTATTTAAAAAGAATAGTTTAAAAACTACTGGTAGAGTTTTTCCTACTAGTGATGGAAGTTTAGTTAGTGAATTTGAATACAATGGATGTAAGTATGTTAGAGTTAATGCAAATTTTAACGATAAAAATAATAAGACTTTATTATCAAATGGGTGTGAATATAAGAATGGCGATAGTGTTTGGGTTAAGGTTGAACCTGTTGAGCTTGTAACTACTAAAGATAATTATTTATCTATTGTAAATAAAATATTATTTGCTGGATTAAATTACAAAAATACTTTGATTACTAATCCTTATACTTCACTTAGATGTAGTGATTTTATTCACTTTTTATTAATTAATATAAGTGATTACTTATTTACTAATGAGAGAAATTCTAATGATAAGATTGTTTGTGGTACTGATTGGATGAGGTCTTATCAAAATGTAAAAGATAAATATGCATTATATTTTAATATTCCATTTGAAGATACAGAGTTTGATGCAGCAGAGAGATATAAAAAAGAATACGAAAGATTAGTAGACGAATGTAGGAGACAAAAAGAGTCTATGCAGTTTGATAGTTTTGATCCAAATGCTGTATTTAAGAGAATTGATTATGTATATAGACCATCATCAGAATTTTTAAATTCAATTGAGGAACCTATAATTGCAAGGCTTGCGGCTCTTGGACCTAGAAGTGTTTGGAATGAAGAATTTTATAAGGAATATTTAAAAGCATATGGATTATGGGCATTGCTAACATTGCAAAAAGAAAATATCATAAAAATTTCTGATCAGATGTATAGTAATGAATTAGAAAAAAGTTTAAAATTAAAATAACATATAAAATTAAATTGGAGGTAATTATGAAGACATTAAATATATTAGAGAAAGAAAGATTGCATAAAGAAAATGAGAGAATATCTCATTTGCTTGCTTTATATAATGACAGTGCTACTCCAGGTACTACAAAGTGTGAATTATTAAAAAGAATAGATTATAGTAAGCTTGTTATTGGTAATTTGAATGAAACTATTAATATAATGATTGCAAATCATGCTAATTTATTTTTTAATGGTATAACTGAGAGTTTAAAATATTCTGAATTTAATGATTTATTTTTTTCTGATATTAATGCTTATTTAAATAGGGTAGCTAATTTAAGATGTGAAAATAATTTATATATTAGAAATGCGGAAAGTGGATATAATTTAGATATACAAAGAGCAGTTTTGTTTTTTAATTTTACATATGGTGAAATGCTTATTATAAGCAAAATGACTCGTGATGAATTTATGAATTTCATAAATTTTAAATATGGTACTAATATTCCTATGATGAGTGAACTTGAAGAAGCTAAATTAAAATGGAGTAATTCTTGCAATGATTTGGAACAAGTAAGAAATGCTCGTGAGCTTAAATTAGTTGGTCTTAGAAATGGTTCTTTTGTTCAAACTGAATATCCATTATTTTTTGAAAGAGATGTAGTTGAACAATATAGTCAATTGGAGAATGATGCAGAAAAGAAATTATCTTTAAAATAAATATATAGAAAACTTATATAGGTTTTCTTTTTATTTGAAAAAATACTATAAAAATATTTTTAATTGTGATAAAATGTATAAGGAGGATATTATTATGGATACTGTGACTATTGTTATAGCAATTATATTTATTGTATTAATAATACTTTTATTTGTTCTTACATTTGTGTTTAAGAATAATAAAAGAAAAAGCATTTTAAATACAATTGATAGATTAACATCCCTTAAAAACTCAATAATATCTGCTTCACTTATTACAGAATTATCAAAGGCTAGTAAGCTTGTTAATAATAAAAAAATAGAAAAAGATGTTCAAGTTTGGAAAGAAAAATTTGAGAAAATTGAAAAAGTTGAACTTCCAAAATTAACTGATAAACTTGTTGATATTGAAACATTATGTATTAATCAAGATTATGCTGGTGCGTATAGTAAAATAACATCTGTTGAAAAAGATATTTTGCATGTTCGAGCTAGAAGTTATAAATTATTAAATGAGATTAAAGAACTTACTGAAAGTGAAGACAGAAATAGAGAAGCAATAACTAAACTTAAGAGTACTTATAGAGAAATTGTTTTTAAATATAATAAAAATAAAGATGATTATCATGATATTTCTTCTAGAATAGAATTGCAATTTGAAAATATTGATAAACTATTTAGTGCTTTTGAAGTTTCTGTTCAAGATAAAGAGTATGGTGAACTTAGTAAAATTGTTAAGGTTCTTGATGATATGATTAATAATATTGGTATTGTTATAGACGAAGCACCAACAATTATATTAATGGCTACTATATTAATTCCTAAGAAGATGAAGGATATTAGCCATATTAGTGAAAAGTTACAAAGAGATGGATATAATATTGAATATTTAAATATTGAATATAATATTGAAGAAACAAATAAGAAAATTGGAGAAATTATGGACAAATTAAATGTTCTTAATCTTCAAGATTCTATATTTGATTTAAAAACTTTACTTGATTATTATGAGGGATTATATAATGACTTTGATGCTGAGAAAAAGGGTAAAAGAGATTATGAAAGAGCTATTATAAATATTTCTGATAGACTTGCTAAAGTAAGTTCTGTTATTAGAAATTTATATGCTGAAATAGATAATATTAAAGAAACTTATGATCTTAGTGATGAAGAAGTTATGGTTATTGATGAAATTAATAAAGAATTAATAGAAGTTAAAGATACTTTTAAATATATTAATGATAGAACTTTATCTAAAGTTATGCCTTTTTCTAAACTTAGTAATGAGTGTGAGATGATAGGTGTTAATTTGTCTAAGGTTGAAGATAAGTTAGAAACTACTCTTAAAAATTTAGGTAGTTTAAAGGAAGATGAAGCTCGTGCTACTGACCAATTAAGAGAAATTAAAAATATAATAAATAATTCTAAATATAAAATTAAGGATTATGATTTACCTGTTATTCCTAATAAATTTTATATTGAATTAAAAGAAGCATATGAAGCTGTAAAAGAAATTAATATTGAAATAGAAAAGAAACCTATTTCTATAAAAGTTTTAAATTTGAGAGTAGATACTGCTAGAGATTTAGCTTTAAAGTTATATCAAACTGCAACTGTTACTACTAAAACTGCAGCAATGGCTGAAATGGCTATTGTTTATGGAAATAGATATAAATCTAGTAATAAAGAAGTAGAGTCTGGATTGAATGATGCAAGTCGTGCATTTTATAAGGGGGATTATCAAGATTCGCTTGAAATAGTGTTAAATGCACTAAATATAGTTGAACCTGGTATTCACAAGAAACTTCTTGACAAGATGGAAAGTTAGGTGAAATTATGGCAAAAAGAAAAAAACAAAGAAGAGAAGAAGAAAGCGATGGATCTAATATTGGTATAATAATTACTGGTATTATATTCATGCTTCTTGCTTTTTTAGGAACTGGACCTTATGGTTTAATTGGTGGACTTGTTAAAAAGTTTGCTGTATTTATGTTTGGAGCATGGTGGATTTTATTTTTAAGTGCTATTTTGGCTCTTGGAATTTATATGGTAGCTAAGAGAGAAAATGCTAAATATTTTACTCCAAGATTAATTGGTATTTATGCAATAATAATAACTGTTTTAGTTTTTTCTCATGTTAGTTATATTAAAGTTAATCAGTTAGAAATTAAGAATATATTATCAAGTTCTTTTGAAAATATTAAACTTGCATTTCAAAATGAAGCGATTATTTCTAATACTGGTGGAGGATTTATAGGATGTTTGATTTCTATTGCTCTTGTATATTTCTTTGCAGTTGAGGGAACATATATATTTGCAGGACTTATATTATTATTTGGTATTATTATGTTATTTAATATTACAATTGCGGATTTGTTTGATGGAATAATTGGTTTCTTTAAGAGATTGTTTGGTAAAAAAGAAGAAACAGATGAAGAAGATGATGAAGATGGTGAATCTGATGAGGAAGAAGAGGAAGAGGAACCTGTTGATAAGAGAATTAAGATACATAGTGTAGAAGAATTAAAAAATTATACTGGTGAAGAGGTTCAACAAGAGGTTAGTACCCCTGTAATTGAAAGTAATCCTGGTGATAATAGATATGTTAAACCATCTATTGCTCTTCTTGATATTAATAAAAATAAAAATAATAAAGTTAATTCAAATGAATATATTGCAAATTGTACAAAAACACTTGAAAGAGTATTTGAAGACTTTAATATGAGAGCAAAAGTTATAGAGGTACATGTTGGTCCTGCTGTAACACAATTTGAAATGAGTATTGATAGAGGTACTAAATTAAATAAGGTACTTAGTATATCACGTGAAATTGCTCTTGCTCTTGCTGCAAAAGAAGTTAGAATTGAAGCTCCAATTCCAGGTAAGAATACAATAGGTGTAGAAATACCAAATCAAAATATTCTTGCTGTTTCTATGAGAGAAATAATGGAGGAAATGGAGAGAAATAAAAAACTTGCAGATTGTAAGTTAGCAGCTCCTCTTGGTAGGGATATAATGGGTCGTGTTAAATATGTTGATATTGCTAAGACACCACACATGCTTGTAGCTGGTTCTACTGGTAGTGGTAAGTCTGTATGTATTAATAATATAATTATGTCTATTATTATGAGAACTACTCCAGATGAAGTTAAAATGGTTTTAGTTGATCCTAAAAAGGTTGAGTTTAGTGTATATGATGGTATTCCTCATTTACTTATGCCAGTTGTAACAGATCCTAAGAAAGCTAATGTTGCTCTTCAAAAGATTGTTGTAGAGATGGATGAGAGATATGATATATTTAAAAATTTAGGAACTAAAAATATAATTTCTTATAATGAAGAAATTGAAAAGGAATTAAAGAAAAATCCTGATTGTGGTAAAGCAAAAATGCCATACATATTAGTTATAATCGATGAGCTTGCTGATTTAATGTTAGTTGCAGCTAAAGAAGTTGAAGAGTCTATTATGAGAATTACACAACTTGCTCGTGCAGCTGGAATACATTTAATTGTTGCAACTCAAAGACCAAGTACAAATGTTGTAACTGGTGTTATTAAAGCAAATATTCCAACTCGTATTTCATTTGCAGTATCTTCATCTATAGATAGTAGAACTATTTTAGATATGACTGGTGCTGAGAAGTTACTTGGTCGTGGTGATATGCTATATAAACCACAAGATGAAAATACTCCAACTCGTGTACAAGGAAGTTTTGTATCTGATGGGGAAATCAAACGTGTAGTTGATGCTTGTAAGAAAAATTCTAGTGGTCCTAGATATAGTGATAAATTTGAAAATTTAGATAAAAATGCTGGTGGTTCTTCATCAATGGGTGGTGGTGATAAATCTGATAATAAAGATGTTTTATATGATGAAGTATTAAATTATGCTATTAGAATGGGTCAAATAAGTGCATCTTTAATTCAAAGAAAATACAGTATTGGTTATAATAGAGCAGCTAGAATTATGGATATGTTTGAAGAACAAGGACTTGTTGGTCCTGCAAAAGGGTCTAAACCAAGAGATGTTCTTGTTAAATTAGAAGAAAATACAGAAGAAGAATAAGGAGGAATGGTGTTATGCCAACAGTACATATTGAAGCTCAAAAAGAGCAAATTGCTCCTAGAGTTTTGATGCCGGGAGATCCAAATAGAGCAACATATATTGCTAATAATTATTTGGAAAATCCACAATTAGTTAATAAATTAAGAGGTGAACTTGCGTATACTGGTACTTATAAAGGAGTAGAAGTTACAGTTTTCTCAAGTGGAATGGGTATTGGTAGTATGGGAATTTATAGTTATGAATTATTTCATGATTATGATGTTGAAAAAATTATTAGAATCGGAACTGCAGGAAGTTATGTAGAAGACTTAAATGTTGGAGATGTTTTACTTGCAGATTCTGCATTTTCTAGAACAAACTTTGATCTTGAAAGTGGTTATGATGATATTAAAATTATTAATTCATCTTTTGATTTAAATAGTACAGTACTTGATACTGCTGCTTTAAAAGGAATTGAAGTTACTCAAGGTAGAGTACATACAACTGAAGCATTCTATAGTGAAAAAACAGATCATAGTGAAGTTATAAATGAAGGATGTAAAGTTGTAGAGATGGAAGCATATGCTTTATTCTATAATGCTAAGAAGTTTAAGAAAAAAGCTACTGCTTTAATTACAGTTAGTGATAGTTTTGTAACTCATGAAGTTATGGATCCACAAACTAGAGAACAAAAACTTGATGATATGATTACATTAGCTTTAGAGTCTATAATAAAAAACTAATATTTGGTTATACTAATAAAGAAGATGTAAATCTTCTTTTTAATTACTTGTTTTTATATGAGTGATTTGATATTCTAATACATTATATAGGTGAGGTATTTATATGAATTATAAAAAAATTAATAAAAATAATTATACATTACATTTAATTGATACTAATAGATTTAAAATGATGAATGTTGTTGTGTTTTTTACCAAAAAATTCAAAAAAGATGATTTAAAGTTTGGAGGATTACTTTCTAAAAATTTAGTATATTCTTCAAAAAAATATAATACTAAAAATAAAATAGCTATTGCTGGGGAAGAATTATATGGTGCTGGTGTTACTGCTTCTTTTAATGTAATTGGTGATACTAGTGAAATTATTGTATCTTTAGATTTTTTAAATCCTAAATATACAAGTTATGAATATTTGGATAAATCACTTGATTTTTTAAATGAAGTATTATTTAATCCTAATGTTAAAGATGGTAAATTTAATCAAGAATTTTTTGATATTACTATGAAAGAGATGATTTTTTCTTTGGATTCAATTAAGGATAATCCTGGTAGATATGCTAGTATTGGTTATGCTAAAAATATGTATAAAGGTACAGCTACTTCATATTCTGCTATTCCTAGTAAAAATGATATTTTAAAAGTTAACCCTTCTAACTTATATGAATTTTATAAGACATTATTTGATGGTACTTTTAGAATTGATGTTGTTGTATATGG
>JAZUBJ010000060.1:0-4128 GCA_045638445.1 Bacilli bacterium
AAGAATATATTGATAATTTATTAAAAAATGAATATGTAACAGACTATGTAAGATATATGATAGATAAATATTATTTTGGTAATAAAGAAGCGAAAAAAGTGGAAAAGAATTGTGTAGAAAAGATGTTTAAAGTTATTTTAAGGTATGATGAAAAAGAAGTGCATTAATTGTGTATAGTTTAACAATTAAATGTTTGATATGTTTTATTAAATTATGTATAATAGTTTTGGTTTAAAAGAGGGATGGTTATGAGAAATATTATTGATCCATTTTTATATAATGTACCGCACTTAGACATTCATGGTTATGATAGATATGGTGCAGTTGCAATGGTTAAAAATTTTATTGATAATTATGTAAGAATAGGTGAAAAAAAGATAGTAGTTGTTCATGGTAAGGGCGAGGGTATATTAAAGCAAGCAACACATGAATATTTAAGAAAAGATAAAAGAGTAATTAGTTTTAAAACAAATAATTATAATGATGGTGAAACCATTATAGAATTGAGGTAATTATGCAACAATATTTTGGTAAAGATAGAAAAGATAATACTTTATATTTAAAAGAGAGTGATTTAAATCATATAAGTCGAGTAATGAGAATGAAAGAAAATGATGAAATAATAGTGGTATATGATGATATGAGCTATATTTGTTCATTAAATAGTGATTTATTGTCTTGTGAAATAAAAAGTGTGTTTAAAGATAATAAAGAAGAAACTAAGTTTTTGGTATATGTTCCATTTTTGCAAGATGAGAAAATGAGTTATATATTTAAGCATGGTACTGAGCTTGGTATTACTGATTTTGTTGTTGTTGAGTATGAGAGATGTAAGTATAAATTACCTAAGAAAGACTATGAAAAGAAACTTATAAGATGGAATAAAATAATTAAGGAAGCTAGTGAACAATCATATAGAATACATAAACCTAATCTTGAAAAGATTATAAATGTTAAAGATGTGGAGAGTATATGTAATGTAAACATAATGTGTTCACTTGACAAAATTGATGTCAAAAAGATATGTAAAGTCTTAACAACAAATACCTGTGATGATACAATAACATTAGTATTTGGGCCAGAGGGTGGCTTAAGTAAAAATGAAGAAGATATGTTATCAAATAAGGGATTTATTAAGACTTCACTTGGTGAAGATGTACTTAGAACAGAAACAGTTCCTTTGATGGTAGCATCGATTGTTAAATATTTAAGGGATTGTGATTAATATGGCTAATGTTGATAAAGTTCTTGAAATTTTTATGGATGGAAATTACTTTATTATATTTTTATTACTAATTGTTATTGTGTTAATAGTTTTAGTTTTATGTCTAATTAAGTCTAGAGAAGAATATAATGAACTATTAAGATATACAACAAGAGAGGATTATCTTGATAATCCATCAGCTGAAGAGAAGACTAGTAGTAAAGAAATGGAAGTGTTTGAAAGTATGAAAGAAGATGAACTTGATATTTTTAGTGATTTTGACTCATTAAAAGCTACTAGTGAAGACGATATTATTGATGAAAATAAGCCATTAATTAAACAAATTGATATTCCTAAAATTAAAACATATGATGATATTATTAATGAATATGAAATGAATGAAGAAGAGTGTGCTGTTATTTCAGCTAGTGAACTTGAGAGAGTAAAAAGAGATAGAATGAATGAACTAGGTGTTAGTGATAACAGACAAATCATTGAAAAATATGAGGAAGATCAAGAAAAGAAAGCTATAATTAGTTATGAGCAACTACTTAAAAATGCTCAAAATATTACATTATCTTATGTAGAAGAAGAAAAGAAAGAAGAAGATGCTCCTAGAATAAATAAAATTGAAGTTACACAAAAAGAAGTTAGTGAACCTGAAAATTATTTAGAACAAGAGCAATATTTAAAAATATTAAAAGAATTTAGGTTATCGTTATGAAAACATTTTATATTAAGACTCTTGGTTGTAAGGTAAATTCATATGAAAGTGAATACATTAGAAATTTGCTTTTAAATAATGATTTTGAAGAAGTAGAATCTAATGCTGATATATGTATCATTAATACATGTACTGTTACTAATACAGCGGATAATAAGAGTAAACAAGTTATAAATAATATTAGAAAAAATAATCCTCATGGAATTGTAATTGCCATGGGGTGTTTTTGCCAATTTAGAGAAAACGAAATTACTGATTTAATAAATGCTGATATTATTATTGGGAATAAAGATAAGTCTAAAATTTTAGATTATATTAATGATTATTTGAATAATAAAGAGCAAATCGTTAAATTTTATGATATGAATGATGTTCCTTTTGAAGATATGGAAGTTCAAAAATATAATAAGCACCATAGAGCATTTATTAAGATAGAAGATGGGTGTAATAATTTTTGTAGTTATTGTATAATTCCATATGTAAGAGGAAGAGTTAGAAGTAAAAATTATGATAAGTGTATTAATGAAGCACGAGATTTAGTTAATTCTGGTCACAAAGAAATTGTACTTGCAGGTATACATACTGGTCAATATAATGATGATGGTAAGAGACTTAGTGATGTTATAAATGGTTTGTCTAAAATAGATGGACTTGAGAGAATTAGACTTTCATCAGTAGAAATTGTTGAACTTGATGAGGGAATGCTTGAAATATTGAAGAATAATAATAAGTTTGTATCTCATTTACATATACCTCTTCAAGCTGGAAGTAATAATGTATTAAAGTTAATGAATAGAAGATATACTCGTGAAGAGTTTATTGATATGGTTAATAATATTAAAAAGTTAAGACCAGGAATATCTCTTTCTACAGATATAATTGTTGGTTTTCCTGGTGAAACAGATGAAGACTTTAATGATACACTTGAGTTGAGTAAAGAAGTTGGTTTTTCTAAAATACATGTTTTCCCATATTCTGATCGTAATGGTACTGTTGCTTCTAAGATGAAAAATAAAGTTGACGGAAACATAAAAAAACAAAGAGTTCATAAATTAATGGAATTATCTAATATACTAGAAAGAAAATATTTTGAAGAGAATCTTGATAGTGAAGTAGAAGTGTTAATTGAAGAATATAAAGATGGATATTATTATGGATTTACAAGTAATTATATTCCATTAAAATTAAGTGGAAATTATCAAATAAATGAAATTTATAAAATCAAATTAAGAAAAGAAGATATAAATTTTGATATGAACAATTAAAAAATACTAGTTTTCTAGTATTTTTTAATTTTTTTATAAAAAATATGTTGATTATCAAAAATTTATTTGTTATAATGAGTTTACTCGTTGAGAAATGGCGATGTAGCTCAGTTGGCTAGAGCATCTGGTTCATACCCAGAGGGTCGGGGGTTCGAATCCCTCCGTCGCTACCAATAAGTAAATTATCGAACTTAATGTTCGATTTTTTTATGTTTAAAAACATTTGTACTTTTAATAGAAATTTTGATAAATTTTTATGAAATGTGTATTTGTTGAAAGATATTTGTTTCTATGTTATAATATGTAGCCGTTAGGGGGATGTAATGTGAAAATTGTAGAGTTAAGAGAGAATGAACCTTTAGAAGTAATTAGAGTATCTAAACATACTACTTATATTATTCCAGAACCTGTAGATGGGATTGAACCAGAGATGACTGTTGAAAATGTTCCAATTGAAATGATGGTTTTTACAGATGGAGTGATTGAAAAGGAATGTGATGAGAAGAGTACTCCTATAGATGAATATTATATTGGTAAAAAGAAATTTGAATATGATGTTGATACTTTAGAGTCAAAAAAAGTTTATTTTAAAGATTTTAGTTTTATAATTTCTTATTTAATTGGTCAAGAACTTTGTACTGTCGGAAATGTAAAAGGATGGTTTAGTGTTGTTAAGGAATTAAAAATATATGTAAAAAATAGTAAGGATAAAAGAGCTTTAAAAAATGCAAAAAGAGCAATTAAAGCAATTAAAAATTATAACAACTCAGTTAATTATTCATCTTTATTTACAATGATGTTATCTCAAGGTAGAGAATTACAAGAAATAGAAATAGAAGAAATTTCTGATAATATATATACTTTAAAAAGAAACTAATAAATAACTAGATAGAATTATCTAGTTTTTTAATGATTTATTTTATATAATAAAATTG
>JAZUBJ010000061.1:0-1507 GCA_045638445.1 Bacilli bacterium
TAACTATTCATATAGATCCAATAATACATAATGATAAAACAAATAAATTAAAAAATAAAATTAGTAAAAAAATAAAAAATATAGATAAAAACTTAGTAATAAATGATTTTATAATAAATGAAAAAAATATATTTTTTAACTTAATTATTCCATATGATAAAGAATATACAATTGAATATATAAAAGAACACTTATCAAATGATTATAACTATGAAATAAATATAGAAAGACCATATTGTGAATAAAGTGAACAAAAAATGGTTGACAAAACAGTTAAAAGGTGTATAATGTTCCATAAGTGAGGAGATATAAACGAAAGTGAGCTATCTCGGGTTTAACAAACTTACACGAACTTTTAAAGAAGTCGGAGTCACGAAAAGTGATTTTGTGCTTCTTTTTTTATTTTCTTTTCGTAGTACAAAATTACAAAAATTTATTATTTTGTGAGTATGTATAAGTTTAACGAGCTACATAGGGAAAAAATCCTACACGTATATTAAGTACGGAGTCACTTCATTACTGGGTGTTTTCTGTGCTTTTTTGTTTGTTGTTGATATAATGAAATAGTAAAGAAAATAGTAAGGAGAGTGATGTTTATGGCAATTATTGAAGTAAAAAAATTATCCAAGACATTTAAGGTAAAATTGAAAGAAAAAGGTTTAAAAGGTAGTCTTAAATCCATGATTAAACCAAAATATAAAACAATTAAAGCAGTTAAAGACATCAGTTTTGAAGTAGAAAAAGGAGAAATGATTGCATTCATAGGACCAAATGGTGCAGGAAAAAGTACAACTATTAAAATGCTATCAGGTATTTTATATCCTAATAGTGGTTCTATTAAAGTTTTAGATATTGATCCAAAAGAAGATAGAAAAAAACTTGCATACCAAATTGGTACTGTGTTTGGTCAAAAAGAACAGTTATGGACACATTTAACTCCATATGATAATTTTAAGTTTTTTGGTGCAATTTATGATATTCCTGAATCTAGAGTAGAGAAAAAAATTGAGGAATTAAAAATGTTATTTGAGCTTGATGAATTTATTAATACTCCTGTAAGAAATTTAAGTTTAGGTCAAAGAATTAGATGTGAGATAGTTGCTTCATTAATCCATGAACCTAAAATATTATTTTTGGATGAGCCTACTATAGGACTTGATCCGGTTGTAAAAGAAAATATAAGAGCTTTAATTAAGAGAATGAACAAAGAATATAAAACAACAATTTTCTTAACAAGCCATGATGTAGGTGATATTGAAAAATTATGTAAGAGAGTAATCATAATTAACAATGGACAAATTGTACTTGATGATTCAATGGAAAATTTAAAATATCACTATTTAAATAAAAAAATAGTAGAAGCAAAAATGAAAGAAAGAGTAAACCTAGATGATGAAGAAGGCATAACAATATTAAAAGATAAAGGTTATAATTTAAAAATAGAAGTAAATACAGAAAAAAGAAGCGTTGCAGATGCACTAAAATTATTAAATCCAAGTCGGAGGCC
>JAZUBJ010000062.1:0-1794 GCA_045638445.1 Bacilli bacterium
TTCCATCTCATAAGAGAGACTCTTATAATAAAAACTAGATAAGTCAAGTTGTACAAAATTTGATAAAATTAATCTAGGAGGATGATGTTATGAGAGTTAATGAAAAAATTCAAAGAATCACACCAGACACTTTGATATGTGGAATAGATGTAGGAAAAACAAAGTGCTGTGCAAGATTCTGTGATTATAGAGGTTTGGAGGTGTATCATAAAGTTTGGTTTGATAAAACAGAAAATCTTGATACAATAGGTTGTCATATAACAGCGGCAATGTATAAAGAAAATAAAACAGATGTAATAATTGCATTTGAACCAACTGGACACTACTGGTTAAATATTGATAAGTATTTTAAAGATTGTGGACAAGAAACAGTGTTAATGCCTACATATACAGTAAAACAAGCAAAAGAAATGCATGATCAAAATCCAACTAAAAGTGATCCGAAAGATGCATTATTAATAGCTAGGCTTACCAGTGAAGGTAAATATGTTAAACCGATTGAAAGAGATGAATTATATCAAAATATTTATTCAGGATACAGTGTTTATGAAGATATTCAAAAAGAAATAAATCGAATAAGAAATAAAATTCATGTATGGAATGATAAATATTTTCCAGAAGTAGAAAAAGTGTATAAGATAGATTCTGTTGGAATCAAACCAATATATGAGAAACAATTATTACCTAATGAAATTAAAAATATGACATTAGAAAATTTTGCTGAATTAATGACTAAAGATAATAGTCGAGCAAACAAAAAAAGCATTATGAGATTAAAAGAATTGTGTGAAAAAAGTAATGGAATAAGTTCGGATGCTTTTACAAAAAAAGAAATAAAAAGACTATACGAAAGATTTGTTGAATTGCTTAAAGAGATATTAGAATATGAAAAAGAATTAATAGAATTAGCAAGTCAAATTGACTATGTGGAAAAAGCAGTTGAAATAACAGGTATAGGATATATAAGTATGATAGGGATTATTGCAGAAACAGGAGATTTAAGAAATTACGAGCATGCAAAGCAAGTGTTAAAAATGAGTGGTTTAAGTCTTAAAGAAAGTTCAAGTGGCCAAAAAAAAGGAAAGAAACATATTTCCAAACGAGGTCGTTCTAAATTAAGACGTAATTTAAAACAAATTGCCATCTGTCTCGTAGGGAAAAATAATTTCTTCCTGCAATTGCATAACTATTATACCACAAAAAGAGAACATCCGTTAACAAAAATAGTTTCAATAAATGCAATAATAAGAAAATTTATGTATATACTTATGGCTATAGTAAGAAGTGGGAATTCATTTGATGAAGAAAAAGCAATAAGAGAAAGTTGCATAAGTTTTAATTGATAATATCATTAACACTAGTTTGGTGAATTAAGATAATAAGTATACATTTGTTGTTTTAATTCACTAAACTAGAAGTAGATTAGTGATATTATGTGAAAGTGGAATTTGGTAGACAACTCCATATGACTCGATCTAGTTAGAGAGAATAACCAAGGCCAGTTTCATATAATGCCGTATTAAAGAGTTTAGGTAGATAGCTTTTGATTATCAATACAGAATGAAATGAGAGGATAAGCATATATGAAAAACACATTGGCTATTAGTCCACTTAATTATAAATATAATAATTAAGTTAACAAAATTTTAAAAAAATGCCTATGTTAACGATTTTAATTATGCAAAAATTTAATAAAAACAATGATAAAAACTAGTTGTTTTACTAGTTTTAATAAAAAATATAAAAATTTTATAAAGTTTTGTATAGAAAATACTTGACTTTATTATGAGAGGA
>JAZUBJ010000063.1:0-3287 GCA_045638445.1 Bacilli bacterium
TATATTAAATTCAATGTTTAATGTTAATCCAAACACTACATATATAGACGAATCAATTGTAAAAAAGAATACCACAAATTAAGACTTATATCTAAACTAATATCTTTATTATAAAAGTACTCTATGGGAATCTACAAGTTAGATTCTCTTTTCTAATATAAATAATTGTTAGTGTAAAGAGTTTTGGGGAAAGTTTATTAAAAAACTTAAATTATAATAATTTGAATTTTATTTATATGTATAAAAATATGCTGTATCGAATGGTTTAGAATAAACTGATTCATTTATTAATGATAATGGATTAAAGTTAGATGTTTGTCTATCAAACATACTAAAATTTATTTTATCAGTATTTATTGAAAGAATTATATTTGGATTTAATTGATTTAAATATAGTTCTTTTATATTTTTACCATTGATTTTTAATAATCGTAATTTTAATAATTGTCTTAATCCTTTTTTAGAATAGGCTTTAGGTCGTGATGTAAATATATCAGCAAATATGTGAGATATATGCGATTCCATAGAACATTTCATGTATGGATTGTTTTGATATAGTTGTCTTGCATTCCAATTATTTAATATATAATCTCGTTTACTTTCAATAACATCTGTTCTTTCTGGATAAAGGTCTAAAAATTCATTACATAATCTTGTGAAATCCTTTTTATTATTTTCAAGAACATATTTATTAAGTGCATCCTTAACCTCAGAAAATTTTTGTGTAGTTAGATGATTTAATGCTTGTGAAAAATGATAACCATCCATAGCAAATTTAACCGATGTTTTAGGTCTAAAATTAAACCAATGAGAATGAGGAAAATTTTTAATCCAAGTTGCACAGTCGCCCATGAATATTATTTCTTTTATATAATCAACATCGTATGTATTGTAAATGTAATTAACTGTATCATTTAAAAGTTCATTATCAATGGAAGCACAAGTGTGAGAATTAACTAGTCTATATCTATCTATAGAGTTTTCCTTTTTCTTATATTTGTAAACAAGTTCTGTACCCTCGAAAATAACAGCAGCTTTAATCATATGATCATTGCCATCGTTAAATTGTGAACCAACAAATTTTTCATCTAACATTACAAATAATCTTTCAACCTTTCTTTCATCATAATCGTTTATATTATTTATATCAAATTTCATAACAATATTTCTAGCAGAAGCACGAGAAATATTAATATTATTATCAATTCTTTTACCAATTTTAGATGAAATAATTTTACCCGATTTAGAATAACTAGATGAAGCTGCTTCGTTACATATTTCAGAACAAATAAATGGGTCAAAATATTTTCTTTTAGGAAGATTAAGAAAATAATCAGTAAAATAAAATCTTTCATTATTTTTATTATCATAATGATATCTTCGTTTATAAGTAATTTCACCGAATAGTGTTAATATGGTTCTTTTATAAAATCCTTTTGAAGTACAAAAGTTTTTTCTATATGAAGTATTAAAGAATACTTCATCAATATATTCAAAATATGATTTAATAATATCAGTAATTAAAGAATAATTAAATGAATCTAAATCAGTCATAAAATTAATATAATTACCAATATTAGAAGACTTGTCCCAATAATTAGAATGTTCAAAATACTTTTTGATAAAATTATTAAAGTTTTGTTCCAAAATTTGTTTAAAATGTGTTATTATATTCATAGAAAGACCTCCAATGTTTTATGTTTATCAAATTTATTATAACATTGGTCTTTCTTTTTATATGTCTTCCCCAAATAATTTTACACTATCAAAAAAAATATATACTTTGAAAAAAATCGATTTAGTGTTATAATATGTTCAGTTGTGGAAGAAGGTGAAGAAAACCGTGAATATAAATGATATAAAAGTTGGAGATAGATTACAAATACATTGTTATAAACATGATGGTAGTTTACATAGAAAATGGGATGAAGCATTGGTTTTAGATATATTTGATGATTATATGGTTTTCGGGAATAATAAAACTACAGTAATTGAAGCAGATGGAAAAGTATGGAAAACAAGAGAACCAGCGATAATGTTTTTTTATAAAGATAGATGGTTTAATGTAATAGGTCAATTAAAAGATTATGGAATATATTTTTATTGTAATATAGCCACACCAGCACTTATTGATAATAAAGTTATTAAATATATTGATTATGATTTAGATCTAAGAGTTTTTCCAAATGGTAGTTTTAAGATATTAGATAGAATGGAATATAAATATCATAAGAGACAGATGCATTATTCAAGTAGATTAGACTTTATATTAAAATATGAACTGGCTAATTTAATTGATATGGTAAGGGTAAGAGAAATGCCTTTTGATAAAGATACGATTAATAAATATTATGAAAAATATGTTAAACTTGCACGCGAATAGTTAGAAAAATGACTATTCTTTTTGTTTAAAAGTTAAGGGAAAGGTATTGAAAAAGATATATGAAATTTGCTATAATTAATTAGTAATAAGAAAGGTGGATTTTATTTATGGAAGAATACAAATTAACTATGCGTAGTGAAAGGGATACTATAGAACTTGCTCAAAATATTGAATCTGAGAAGTTTCCTAATATGGTTATTTGTTTATATGGTGATTTAGGTAGTGGAAAAACTGTTTTTGCTAAAGCATTTGGACATGCGATGGGAATTGATGAAGTTACTTCTTCTACATTTAATATAATTAAAGAATATAAGGGTGAATTTCCTTTATATCATATGGATGTTTATAGAGTAGATAATAATGTAGAAAGTTTAGGAATAGAAGAATATTTTGATAAGGGTGGAGTTACAATAATCGAATGGGCTGATTTAATTAAAGATTATTTGCCAGAAGAAAGATTAGATATTAAATTCAGAGTAGTAGATGAGAATACAAGAGTATTAGTATTAAGACCACATGGAGAAGCTTATGAAAATATTTGTGAGGATATAATATGATAAGTTTATTTATAGATACATCTATGGCGAATGTATCTATTTCTGTAGTTAAGGATGGTAAAATTTTATCAATTATTCAAGAGGAAATCCCTAATGAACATTCTAAGTATGCTACTAGTTATGTTAAAAAGGTAATAGATGATGCGGGAATTGATGCTAATGATGTCGATAAAATACTAGTAGTAAATGGTCCTGGTTCTTTTACTGGAGTTAGAATAGGTGTTACTATTGCTAAGACTTATGGATATTTGATAAATAAGAATATTATACCAGTATCTAGTTTAAAAAGTTTAGCTATTAGTAGTCATAAAAATGATGTTATTATGAGTGTAATTAGTGCTAATAGA
>JAZUBJ010000064.1:0-28762 GCA_045638445.1 Bacilli bacterium
TAATAAACGATTCTAGTATTAAATATCTTAATCATGAAGATATGAATATAAAATATTTAACAGTTCATAAATCTAAAGGTTTAGAAGAAGAAACCGTTATAATAATATCACTTGAAAATAAAGATTGGGGGTTTCCAAATAAAATAAAAGATGAAGTAATATTAAAATATATATTGCCAAAAAAAGAAAAATGTATGTATTCAGAAGAAAGAAGACTTTTTTATGTAGCATTAACAAGAACTAAAAATGAAACATATTTATTTGTAAAAAAAGATAATCCTTCTATATTTGTAAAAGAACTTTTAAAAAAAGAAGGTAATAACATAGAAATAATAAAAACATATGATAAAATATAAATAATAGGTAGTGTGATATATATGGTAAAAAGAATAAAAAAGTTAGTGATAACAACAATGTTATTTTTTTGTTTAATATTTAATGTAAAAGCATCAACTCAAGATGAAATAAGAAAAGGGTTGATTGAAACAGCACAAGCATATTATAGACAAAAAGCACAATTACAATATGATTCATATAGAAAAAATTTAAATTCAACACCAGAAGATGCTACATCCCAACACACAACATATACAGTATGTAGTGGATTTACTTACCAGGTTTATAATCAAACACTTGGAATAGAGATACCAGATACTACAGAAGAATTAATAAATTACGCTATCGAAAATAAAGAAAATAAAAGTTTAGTTATAGCATTATATGAAGGAAAAGACAAAGTATATTCAAAAAATGCTTTAGGTACGTCATCACAAGCAAACTATACAAATCTAATTAAAAAATGGGTAAGTATTTTAAAGCCAGGAGACATAATTGTAGTAACTGGGCATGCCATGATGGTAGAAAGCGTTAATAAAACAGATAATACAATTAGAATAATGGAGTCTGCATACGGAACAAGATATGATTACACAAATCATGTTGATAAATATGATGAAAATGGAACAGTAAAATATACAGACCTAGCAGATAGATTGAAATCATATTATAACTATATAAAAAGAGATAAAACTTTAATTGAAAATATGGCAGTTATAAGATTTGTATATAAAGATGACCAATATTCACTAACACCATCAGCAAAATCAAGATTAAAATACGATAATATTGATATAGGTAAAGTAGTAGAAATAAAATCATCAGAAGAATCATTTAAACAAAGTGTATTAACAAATTTAGGTGAAACAATAACATATACTATAAAAATTTATAATAAAGGAAAAGCAAAATACAAAAGTTTCACTATAGAAGAAACACTAGATCCAAAAGTAAAACTAATTGATGCAGGAGGAGCAACTGTAAGCGGTAATAAACTAAAATGGACAGTCTCAAGTATGGCAGTAGATACAGATATTGTGAAAAAATACACCGTACAAGTAAAAAATGACAAATCTAATTTAGGAAAAATAATTGTATCAACTGGAAAAGTAGACAATATAGCAACAACAAGAGTAGAAACACTAATTGGTAATAGATTGATATCTTCAGAAAAAGAAAAAGTAAAAAAAGCATTTAATAGTAATAAAAGTAATAGTAAAACAGAAAAAGACTTTATAAATCAAATATATAAAGATGCATTTAAAATTGACTTAGGATTGTCAAATAGCATAAAAAATACTGATATTATAGGTTATAGTAGTTCAGTTCAAACGGGTGGAGGAAATACTTTATCAGTTAAAACTACAAAAATAAAAAATAATAATTTAAAGAAATATATATATAATAATTTTTATGGACTAGAAATTGGAGAAAAAAATAACTCATCACAAAATATAGTAAGAGCAACGTTACAATGGAATATTTATGCAACAAATGAATTAAATGATAGAGCAAGAACAATAACAAAAAATATGTTATATGATGGAGATATAATTTTAGTAAATACATACAACTCTTCAAACAAACTAGTTAATAAATCATATATTTACATTAATGGGGTGTTATATAGAAAAACCGCAGCTAATAAGTTTGAAGAAAAAAGTGGAACAACATTAACAGAATTCTTAAGAAATATGGTTGGTCTAAATTATATAATATTAAGACCATCGATTGTTCTTGATGAAGAAATAGCAAATTTAAACAAACCAGTATCAACACCTACACCAAGTCCTACACCAACACCAAATCCTACTCCAGAGCCAGAACCAACAATTAAACAAGAACAAGAAAAACCAAATCCTGGAACAGGAACAGGTTCTACCACTCAACAAGAAAATCCTACAAAACCATCAAGTCCAACAACTAAACCATCTACTCCAACAACAAAACCAACGACACCAACTGTGAAACCAGAAACAAAACCAGAACAAAATATTGAGAATGTTCCAGAAGTAGAGGAGCCTGAAGAAGAATATATACCAGCAGATGAATCAATTGTTGAAGAAGATGATAAATACGAGGAAATGCAAAAAAGATTTGATGAAGAATTAGAGAAAAAATTTTTAAAAATGGATTTAATAATGGGAGTAGTACTAGTCGTAATATTAATAGGAATGGGATGTTACATGTTTAGTATTTATGGAAAAAAATTAAAGTAGGAGATAATATGAAAGAAAAAATAATAAAGAAAATATTTGAAATTATTTATTTAATAATAGTATTAGGGTTTATACTAACGCTTATAGTTATAATAAAACCAACGATATTTAAAGGAAAAATACCAAATATAATAATATTAGCTAATGACGTATTATTGGTAATGTTCTTAGCAATACTCTACATTGCATATAAAAATGAAATAAACTTACTTACAAAAGAGGAAAGAAAAAATGCAGTGATACTTTCAATATTTGCTTCAATATTATATAGTGTACCTGCACTTTTTAATTCTACATTTGATTTAGAATTTGGAACTAATATTATATTATTATTTGCAAATAGATATACAATTATAGCAATATTATTATATTGTTTTACAAGGGTTGATGATAAGAAGAAAGCTAAAAAAGATGTAACTAATTTGAAAAAAAAGAAAACTGAGAAAGAAATAATTGAAATAAAAAAATCAAACAAAAAATATAAAATAATGAGTATAATAGGACTTGCACCTATAACAATAATACTAATATATAGTGTGATAGAAGCCATTAATGGTTCAACATTTTTATGGGCTACAACTTACGGATTAAAAGGATTTTTTCAAAGCTTTTTATTCAGCGTTGCTCTTGCATATCCTATTGTATTACTGGGTTTATTTATTTCGATATATTCATTAATGAAGATAAAAAAATATTGAAATAAAAAGATTAATATGATACTATTTTTATAAGGTGATAGCTATGTCAAATCATACAAAGAAAACTACAAAATTATTTGAAAGTTCTTTCGTATTTTTTACATCAGCTAGTCCCTTAAAACATCAGCACCTAGTGTCTTGATGTTTTTTTGTGTATAAAAAGGAGGAAAAATGGAAGAAAAAAAAGAATTGATATACGATACACATGAAAAACCTGAAATAGGAAAATGGATAGTACTTGCTCTACAACATGTATTTGCAATGTTTGGAGCAACAATACTTGTTCCACTTTTAGTAAACGAAGCTGCCGGAGCACAAGTATTAACTATACCAGTAGCACTTGTGACAAGCGGAATAGGAACACTATTATATATAATATGTACAAAAGGAAAATCACCAGTTTATCTTGGAAGTTCATTCGCATACATAACACCAATCGTAGCAGCATATACAAAGGGAGGAATAAGTGGATTTGTTACAGGAATAATTGGAGTAGGGCTAATATATATACTAATATCATTTATAGTAAAATTATTTGGTAAAAAATGGATTGATAAATTATTACCTCCGGTTGTAATAGGTCCAATGATTATGGTTATCGGCTTAACATTAGCACCAAGTGCTGTTACTCAAATGGGACTTGCAGAAGGAGAATTTGTTTTAAAAAATTTAGCCGTTGCATTAGTATCATTTCTTATGACAGCAATAGTTGCAGTAGGAGCAAAGGGATTCTTTAAAATTATTCCATTTTTAATAGGAATTATTTCTGGATATATAACAGCAGTAATTTTAGGTATGGTAGACTTTTCAGCAGTAGCAACAGCATCGTTCTTCGAAATACCAAAAATATTAGTTCCATTTAAAGACTATAGTTTTAGTTTAGTAGGATTTTTAACAATTGCACCAATCGCACTTGTAACAATAGCAGAGCATATAGGTGACCATATGGCACTAAGCGCAATTATAAAAAAAGATTTAATTAAGGACCCAGGACTTGAAAAAACATTATTAGGTGATGGAGTAGCAAGTGTTGCAGCAGGATTACTTGGAGGTCCTGCGAATACGACATACGGAGAAAATACAAGCGTTGTAGGTATGACAAAAGTAGCATCTGTTTGGGTAATAGGTTTAGCAGCAATAATATCAATATGTATGGGATTTTTTGGTAAAATAACAACGATTTTTAATACAATTCCACAACCAGTACTAGGTGGTGTATCATTACTATTATATGGATTTATAGCAGTAAACGGATTAAAAGTATTAGTTAAAAATCAAATAGATTTTGAAGATGTAAGAAATGTAATTGTAGCTTCATCAATGTTAGTTTTAGGACTTGGAGGAGCAGCTCTTACAATCAAAACAGGAAATATATCAGTCGGAATAAGCGGAATGAGCTTAGCAGCTATAGTTGGAATATTATTAAATTTATTTTTACCTAAAACAAAAGATATAAAAATACAAAAATAAAAATCAAATGAAAATTTGATTTTTTTTATGTAAACTTTTCAAAAATATAAATAAAAAATTAACACATCATGATAGAATAAATTTGTAATAATATAATAAAAAAATGACATATTATTACTAATATAAGGATGGTGTTTAGATGAGAACTGTAGGAACAGTAGTAAGAGGTATTAGAACTCCAATAATAAAAGATGGAGATGACTTAGCTTCAATAGTTGTAGATTCTTTATTAAAAGCTAAAGAAAATGAAGGATTTGAATTTAGAGATAAAGATATTGTTGCAATAACAGAAGCAGTAGTAGGAATAAGTGAAGGAAACTATATAACTGTAGATGATATAGTAGAAGATTTAAGAAAAAAATATCCAAGTAAAAATATAGGTGTAGTATATCCAATACTAAGTAGAAATAGGTTCTCTCTGATATTAAAGGGAATCGCAAGAGCAATGGATAAGATTACTATGCTATTAAGTTTCCCAAGTGATGAAGTAGGTAATGGTATTTTAGATGAAAACTTACTTGATAAAAGTGAATTCAATTTATCTAGTATCATAAGCGAAGAAGAATATAAAAATGTATTTGGTAGTTGGCTTCATCCGTTTACTGGGCTTAATATGGTAGATTTTTATAGGGAACTTGTAAAAAGTGAAAATTGTGAAATAGAGTTTGTATTCGCAAATGATCCAAAAGTTATACTTGGTTATACAAGTGATGTTTTAACATGCGATATTCATACAAGAGAAAAAACTAAAAAACTACTAAAAGAATACGGAGGAAAAACAATATATAGTTTAACTGACGTATTAAATGAACCAATAAACGGAAGTGGATTTAATCCAAAATATGGTCTTTTAGGTTCAAACAAATCAACAGAAGAAAGACTAAAATTATTCCCAAAAACAGGTGATGTACTTGTAAATAAAATACAACAAATGTTAAAAGAAAAAACAGGAAAAACAATAGAAGTAATGGTATATGGAGATGGAGCATTTAAAGATCCGGTAGGTCATATATGGGAACTTGCTGACCCAGTAGTTTCACCAGCATATACAAGTGGACTTGAAGGAACACCAAATGAATTAAAACTAAAATATATTTCAGATAATAAATTCAAAGATTTAAGAGGAGAAGAATTAAAAGAAGCAATAAAAAATGAAATAAGAGAAAAGAACTCTAACTTAGTTGGAAATATGGCTTCTCAAGGAACAACTCCAAGACGTATAACAGACTTAGTAGGTTCTCTATGCGATTTAACAAGTGGAAGTGGAGATAAAGGAACACCAGTTGTTTATATACAAGGATACTTTGATAATTTGTCAAATGATTAAGAATACAAATCTACTGAAAAAAATATAACTTTCAGTAAATCTGTCAAAAAGAAAGTGAAGAAAATGATACACATAACAGGAGATACACATAGAAATTTTTCAAGATTACAACAATCAAATATAAATATTGGTGATACATTAATTATTTTAGGAGATTCTTGTTTTAATTATTTTTTTGACGAGCAAGATACAAATCTAAAAAAAATGATGAATAGTTTTGGTATTACATATTTTTGCATACAGGGAAATAATGAAGAAAGAGCGGAAAACATACAATCATATAAAGAAAAAGAAATGTATGGTGGAAAAGTATATGTTGAAGATGAATATCCCAATATAGTTTTTGCTAAAAGTGGAGAACTATATAATATAGACGGAAAAAGTGTATTGGTTGTCGGAGGTGCATATTCAATAGATAAAGATTTTAAATTATCTGTTGGAGCACCATGGTTTCAAAGTGAACAATTGACAAAAGAAGAAAAAGAAAATATATTAAACAAATATAAAGGAATGCATATAGATGTTATATTGACACATACATGTCCAAAAAAATATGAACCAACAGAAGTATTTGATAAAAATATCGACCAGACAAAGGTTGATAAATCTATGGAAGAATTTCTAGATGTACTAGAAGAATCAATAGAATATGGTGAATGGTATTGTGGACACTATCATATAGAAAAAGATATTGATAAAATAAAATTTATGCATAAAAGTATAATTGAGTTTAATAAAAAAATGTCTAAATCTAAATAATAAAAGCATAAGAACAAACTTATGCTTTTTTCATACAATATTTTAGGTGATAATATGGCTTTAAAAGGAATTGTGATAGATGCAGGACACGGAGGTTCGGACCCAGGTGCAGTGGGTAATGGTATAAAAGAAAAAGATTATACACTAGCAATAAGTAAATACATATATGACAGATTCAAAGAACTTGGAGTACCAGTAAGTATGACAAGAACTAATGACACGACTCTGTCTCCAAGCGAAAGAACCAAAAAAGTAAAAAGTTTTTATGGTGATGGAAAAGATGTAATTGTGATATCTAACCACCTAAATGCAGGAGGTCATAAGTTTAGTTACCATTAGATAATTTAATTGGTTATTAAGATAATAAAAAAACTAGGTAATTAAATTTATCTAGTTTTATTTTAATTGTTTTTAAAAAAATTATTGATTTTATTTACGTCTGGATTTTTAATTAATAAATTTTCTAGCCACGCTTTTTGAGGATTTTTGTCCTTTGTGATAATACCTTCTTTTATAGCAGAATTTATATTTAACACATTGTATTGACCATCTTGATTATTTATGTAATATAATTGGTCATTAGATAATGAAAAAGCAACAAATGGCGAATGAGTTGTAAAAATTAATTGGGAAAAATGATTAAAATCTTTTGAAATGTTTATATTGGTTAGAAATGTAACTAATGAAGGATGTAAACTTAATTCTATTTCATCGATCAAAACTAAACTATTATTTTCTAGCGCTTCTAATAATATACTTCCCATTATAATAACTTTTTTAGTTCCGCTTGATAGTTGTGAAAATGTTAAATGCGAATTATTACTATTCCAAAATAAAATTTGTGGTTTATCATGGTTTTCATCTATAGAAACATTTGTTATTTTTTCGTCTGCAATATTTACTAGGGATAAAAACTTTTCTTTATCATTTTTTATGATATCCAATAAATCAATGCTGGCTTTTTTATCAATACAAGAAATATATTCAATCATTTCGTCAAAAAAAGTCTTATAATAACTGATAAATTCTGATATTTCTTTATTTTTACTATCATTATTTTCGTATAAGATTGCAGTACCAATTTCACTTTCTATTATATTATTTCCCAAACTAATTATTTTGCTCTTAGTATTTATGGTTTTTTTATACTCTAATTTTTCCAATAAAACACCATTTTTTGAATAGTCATTTTTAAAAATCAAGGTATATTTATAAATTCCAGGAATATTGTTTTTTCTTTTAGGAATATATAATTCAATTTCAATTGTTGTTTTATCAGTTTGTCTTAAATTATTTTGTTCACCGAGTTTTAAGGTGTTAAATTTTATTAGAAATTTTTTAAGATCTTCAGGAGACATGTTCTCAATAAAATCAGCATAGTCTTTTTCACCAGTGATTTTTTTTCTGTATGGGAATATTAAATAATCTTGTAAGGTTTCAATAGCACTTAAAATGCTAGTTTTGCCACTTGCATTACTTCCTATCAAACAAATGTTTTTTAAAAGCTTGACATTGTCTGCAATCTTAGAAATTTCATTATTAGAACGCTTGATTTTATTAGATGCAATGCTACTGATATTAATTTCTTTTTTTACACCTTTATAATTATCTATTTTTAGATTTAATAACATACTATGACACCCCAACTAAATTATATAATATTTATATTCGAATGTCAATAACAAAGTTTAAATCGACGCTAAAATAAAGAAAAAACAAATAAACATTGGTAAAAAACAAAAAAATGGAGTCAAAAGTAACTCTAAGAGAGTTGACAAACTATTTGTGGTATGATATTATTTGTATGTACTGAGCTATTGAGATGTATCAGCTGTAAATATGTAAGTTTAGTATAAAATAAAAAAATAGTTTCATATATGTGAAACTATAGGCTACCACGACCTGTAGTAATTGTAACATATTTAATCTCAAAATACAACACTGTTGAAACTATTGGAAAGGAGATAATATGGCACTTATAGCTACAAAAATACGAATGAAGCGAGGATGCTATAATTCTGATAATTTATTAGAAATAGATGAGATTTTTATTGATGGTAGTGATGATGGATGGTATAAGAAAGCAACAGTGCATAATCACGTAAGAAAATATCCAAAATCAATAACAGTAAAAACTTCATATGGTCCATATGTAATACCAGCAATTAGTCCAAATGGTGAAAAATATGTTAAAAGTACACCTAATAGCACAACACGTGATAATTTGTTAAGTTTACCAAGAGAGTAGCAACTCTCTTGGTTTATTCTTTGTGATATAATATGAATAGGTGATATTTATGATAAAAGTAGTAGCAGCTTTAATTGAGAATGATAGTAAAGTTTTATTAGCAAAACGTTCTACTGGAGATATTAATGTATTTGGTAAGTGGGAATTTCCTGGTGGAAAAGTAGAACAAGATGAAAATGAATTTAAAGCAATTGAAAGAGAAATAAAAGAAGAATTTGAACTTACAATTAAAGCTAGAGAGTTTATAACTAATAATGTATGTGAGTATCCATCTAAAGTTGTCGATTTAAGATTATATAAATGTGACTATGTATCTGGCAAATTTAATCTCCACGATCATTCTGAATATAAATGGGTAGATAAAGAAGAATTATTAAAATATGATTTAGCTCCTGCTGATATTCCGTTAGCAGAGTATGTAAAGAAGGTGAAATAAATGAAAGATGGTATTTATGAACAACTACTAAATAATGAATTAAAAAGTAAATTAGATGAATCAGAATTTTTCTATAAAACTAACACGATTTTAAAATCACCAGAAAATGCTAAAAATTTAATTACGGAATATTTAAAAGAAGTAACTAAAAAAGCAATGGACTGTATTCAGGAAAATAATATTGATTTAGAAGATAGTGAAAGAGTATTAAAGGAAATTGAAATTTGTAATGAAATATTAGATTTATTAAGAACTAAATTAGATTTTGATGAATATAAAGGTTTAGATTTATCTATGGATGCTGAAGTTTTAGAATATGCATTTAGAAAATTAAACCATAATTCATTTGATGGAAAAAATATAGTTAGACCAGTTACTTCATTAGTAGAACCAACTTTATTTACAAATAGTTCTAAAGAAATATCATTATTATCAGAGCTAAGAAAAGAAATAGCATCATCAGATGAAGTTATGTTATTAGTTTCATTTATTAGAATGACTGGGTTAATGCCTATTTATAATGACTTAAAAGAATTTACTGCTAAGGGTAAAAAATTAAGAGTTATATCTACTACTTATACTAAAGCAACTGAATATAAAGCTATAGAAAAGTTATTAGAATTACCTAATACTTCAATAAAAATTTCATATGAAACAGATAATCAAAGATTACATGCTAAAGCATATATCTTTAAAAGAAATAATGGTTTTTCAACATTTTATATAGGGTCATCAAACTTATCTAAATCTGCTTTAGTATATGGTGATGAATGGAATGTTAAATTAACTGAAAAAAATTCACCGGTTATTTTTCAAAATGTTATATCTGAATTTGAAACATATTGGAATTCATATGAATACAAAGCACTAAAAAACACTGATGAAGATAAATTGAAATTAAAAGAAGCGTTATCATATAAAACTGAAAATCCTAATTTTTATCAAAACTTAATGACATATAAACCTTATGATTATCAAGAACAAATATTAGAAAAATTAGAAGTTGAAAGAGAAATATATCATAGAAATAGAAATTTAGTTATAGCAGCTACTGGAGTAGGAAAGACAGTACTTGCTGCATTTGATTTTAAAAACTTTTTAGAAAAACATCCAAATGCTAAATTTTTATATGTAGTTCATAGACAAGAAATCTTAAAAAAGAGTTGTGATACATTTAGACAAATATTGAAAGATGCAAATTTTGGGGAACTATATGTAGGTAATTATAAACCAAATAACATAGATAGATTATTTACAACACCATTAGGATTAGAGAATATAATGAAACAAGTTGATTCAGATTATTATGATTATATAGTTGCAGATGAAATTCATCATGGTGCAGCTAAAACTTATGACAATTTCTTAAATTATTTTAATCCTAAATTATTATTAGGTTTAACTGCAACTCCAGAAAGAATGGACGGAAAAGATATAACTGAATATTTTTGTAATACAATTGCAGCTGAAATGAGATTACCAGAAGCAATTAACAACAAATTATTAGTTCCTTTCCAATATTATGGAATTACTGATCCAACTGATTTGAGCAATGTAAGATGGTCATCATTTGGATATAATAATAGTGATTTAGATAAAGTATTTGTAGAAAATGAATATAGTGCTAATATAAGAGTTAATACAATTATTGATAATTTATTTAAATATATTGATGATTTAGACAAAGTACACGGTTTGGGATTTTGTTCATCAGTTAATCATGCTAAATATATGGCGGATAAATTTAATGAAAATAATATTCCGTCTATATGTTTAACTGGTAATTCAGATAGCAATTTAAGAAATACTGCAATAAAAGATCTTGAATCTGGAAAGATTAAATTTATTTTTACTGTTGATTTATATAATGAAGGTGTAGATATTCCATGTGTAAATGTAGAATTATTACTAAGACCAACTGATTCTTTAACTATATTCTTACAACAATTAGGAAGAGGACTTAGAAAGCATATTAATAAAGATTATTTAATAGTATTAGATTTTATAGGAGAATGTAATAAACATTTCAACTATGCAGATAAATTTAAAGCATTAATTGGTATAGAAGGAGTTAGTGTTAAGGAAGCAATAAACAATGGATTCCCAATATTACCAGTTGGATGTTCAATAGCTTTAGAAAGAGTAGCAGAAGAATATATTCTTTCAAATATAAAAGCTAATACAAATAATAGACAAGTTATAATTGAGATGCTTCAAAAATTTGAAGAAACTACACATAAAAAATTAACTTTATATAATTTTGTTAATCATTATAAATTAGATATTAATGATATTTATAAAAAAGATGTATCTTTTTATAGATTATTAACCGAAGCTGGAATTAAAAACTTCAGTGAAAAAAATTCAATCGAGAACGCAATTGTTGGAAGATTAAAAAATCTTTTAACTATTAATTCTCCAAAGTTCATTAATTATATAAAACAGATATTAAATAATGATAATGTAATTCATAATGAGTTATTAGATAGAATGACTTATTATACTTTATTTAATAAACTACCAGAAAAGGAAGGATTCAACAACATAATAGAAGCATTAAATTTTGTTAAGAATTCAGAGTGTTTAAATTATGAAATAAATGAAATATGTAATTATTTATATAATTCTTTAGAAGTATTACCAATTAATCATGATTTGAATTTTGAATGTCCTTTAGAAGTGTATGGAATATATTCTCAAGCTCAACTATATTCTGGATTAGGTGTATTTACAGAAAAGTATGCTGGACCAATGTTGCAAGGAGTATGGTACATAAAAGAAAATGATCATGATATATTCCTGGTTACTATTAATAAAGAGTCAAGTCATTTTGGAGAATCGATCGCTTATGAAGATTACGCTATAAATGATGAGTTATTTCATTGGCAAACTCAAAATTCAGTAGCTGATGGTAGTGATACTTTAAATAGATACATTAATTCTAATGGAAGAATTAGTTTGTTTGTAAGAATAAATAGAAAAGAAAATGGTCAAGCTAGTCCATATATTTATTTAGGTGAAGCTGAATATGTATCGCATAGTGGATCTAAACCGGTTGGAATTGTATGGAAATTAAATCATAAAATACCAGCAAAATATTTAGACAAAATGATGAAAATATAAAATATCAAAAAAAATAAAATATTATAAAATGAATGGTATTGACTTATCAGTTACATCTGGTACAATATGGTAAAATCGTAATAATTGTAATTAAGACATAGTGGAAGTAGGTGAAAAAGTGGACAAAATATATTTTAATAAGGCTCAGTGTAAAAAGTGTGGTTCAATTATTACTTCTAAAAGTGTTAATGAAATGATTAGATGCAATTGCGGAGCAATAGCTGTAGATGGTGGCTATGAATATATTAGAAGAATTGGTAATTTAGATGACATAATAGAATTATCAAGTGTAATTGATTTAAAAGGATTAAAAGATTTGAATGATTTTAAAGATTTAATTAAAGATTTAGATGAATGTGAAGAATATATTGATAGAATAAATTATGATTATTTTAACAATAAAGAAAAGGCTTTGAGTTTTTCTCATAAAACATATGAGAAGTATTTAATATCTGAACCAACAATTACTGGTTTTAATTCAAATCCATTTCCTACAAATAATGATGAGAAGACACAGTTAAAATTAAATTTAGAAGCAATCAAAAGAATTATTGTTGATGTTATAATAAAAAAGCAAAAAGAAATTACAAAGAATTAATAATTTTATCAAGGGAGCTTATTGCTCTCTTTTTTGTTGCAATAAAGGAGGTGATTTAAAAAAGTAAAAATCCTACATAAATAATAAAAAATTAATATTTAGGATGATAAAATAATTTTAAAATTTTTTGTAAATAAAGGGGGTTATATATAGTAATCATCCTATATATCAACCTACATAGTAGGAGCAATTTTGTAAGTACAAAATCAGTTTGACAGCATAAAGAAGTCTTATTTTATAAGGCTTTTCTTTATGCATTGGTGTCATCATCTTATCCTGCTTTTTTGAATATTATTAAAATTATGGCTTAATCATCTTACAAGAAAGGAGGAATCATATGAAGAAATTTAATGTATATTTACCATTTGAACTTTTTGAAAGAGTAAAACTAATAGCTAAAAATTATAACAAATCTATTACCAAAATGATGGTTGAATTAATAGAAATTGGTTATATAAAAATGTTAGAAAGTAAATATTATTTAATTTATTAATTTTATTTTAGAAAAGGAGGGATTATATGTATGAAAAAATATCTAAATATAAAATTAAAAACATAAATTTATATAGGTGGGATATATATGGAGGAAACCTATATAAATAAAATTACATTTAAAGATCTTATTTTAAAATATCTTATTGAGGAAATATTAAAAGAAAAAGGAGACTCTAAATAATGATTTGCATCTTTTCATTAATGATGGTATCATCGAGTCGTCTTAATAATCAATTAAGTAAGTCAAAAGGAGGTAATGATGTATGATACTTACTTAAATAATATGGATTTCAGAGTTGGAATCTATATAAGATTATCTCAAGAAGATAGAAACAAAAAATATGAATCTGATAGTGAAAGTGTAAAAAATCAAAAAGAATTATTAAGGGGTTATGTTAAAAATAATAATTTTAATTTAATAAAAGAATATGTAGATGATGGTTTTTCTGGAACCGATTTTGAAAGGCCAGCATTTAAAGAAATGTTAGAAGATATTAAAAATAAAAAGATAAACTGTGTAATTGTTAAAGATTTATCAAGATTTGGAAGAGATCATGTTATGACGGGATATTATACAGAAACATTTTTTCCAGAGAATAATATTAGATTTATATCTATATCAGAATCAGTAGATACATTTAAAGAACAAGCTAGTAATGATTCATCTACTTTTATTATTGCTTGTAATGATTATTATAGTAAACAAAATTCAGTTAAAATTAGAGCAGTATTAAATCAAAAAAGGTTAAATGGAAAGTTTGTTGGAAGTTTACCTAGTTTTGGTTATATGAGAGATCCGGAAGATAAAGGTCATTTAATACCCAATCCAGAAACTGATTGGATTGTTAAAGAAATATTTAAATTAAGAGCTAATGGAGTTGGACCTACTGAAATAGCAAACAAATTAAATGATATGAAAGTGCCAACTCCAAGTGGCTATAAAAAGACTTCTTATTCATCACAACTTATTGATAGAGATACATGGAATATAACAACGGTGAAAAAGATATTATCAAATAGAATTTATACTGGTGATATGGTACAACATGTTCAAACAAAAGTTAATTATAAGTCAAAGAAGAAAATAACACTTGATGAAAAATTATGGACTGTAGTTGAAAATACTCATGAAGCATTAGTTGATAGAGAAACTTTTAATTATGTTAATATTTTAAGAAAAAGAAAAACAAGAAATTATGAAATAAAAACAAAAAGAGAAAAAAGATTATTAGAGGGAAAATTGTTTTGCAAGGAATGTGGTAATAGACTAACTGTACTTTATAGAAGTAATAAAGATTATTGGACTATTAATTGTAATAGATATTCAAGAGATCCAGTTAGAGGAAGATGTTATTCACATTTCTTTCCATATAACTATTTAGAAAAACAAATATTAGATAAGATTAATTATGTTGTATCTGAATTAGTTAATGGATTAGATTTAGAAGAATTAAATAATGAAATAACTAAAAACATTCATGTAGAAGAAGAAAGCATAGATGAGGTTATAAAAGATTTAAAACTAGAAAAAGAAAAGATTACTAATAAAATAACTATGTTATATAACGATAGATGTGATGGAGTAATATCTGCTAATGTATATAAAGAATTGGCTAGTCCATATGAATTAAAATTAAAACAAATTGTAGAAAAAATAGATGAGGAAGAATTAAAAAAATACACTTCAAGAAATAATCAAAGTATATTACCAAATTACATTAAAACGATTAAAGAATTATTAGATTTAAATAAGCCAAAAAGAGAATTAATAGAAGCTTTAATAGATAAGATAGTAATAGATAAAGATAGAAATATTACTATTAAATTCAAATATGATGTTATACCTAAAATAGAGTTTACTTACATAGAAGAAAATAAGGTAAGAAATCTATATGGAAGAACTGGAAAAAATTACGGTTGACAAAAACGGTTACATATGTTACCATTAGATTAAGAAGGAAGGAATGGTGCAAATGAAGGAAGAGGGAAAAATTAACAAGAAGTAGGAGGTGCTGGATATATGACCAGTTCCCAGGTGAAAGAATTATCTGAAATAAAAAAACTAGTAAAGTTAGGTCAAAGAAGATTTGAACAAAGAGAAGATTGCGATTATTTGCAAGACCTATTAGAAATTGGAATTACAGAAGAAGAAGCATGGAATCAAGTGCTATATCTTAATAAAAATTTCTGGTTTGTGGATCCAAAACCTAGCTATAGTAAAAAAACAGATGATGCATTGCTATTTAAAAAGCAAATTAATGGAATCTTAGTGTATATAAAGATTAAAATTGAGGTGGAAAACGAGAATGAAATGGCAGTATGTCTGTCATTTCATAAAGATTGGAGATAATAAAAATGAAATGCGATAATTGTTTATGTAGAAGTAGCTACACCAAAGATTATGAGCATAATTATAATATAAAAGGAAAAGAAATAAAATTTATCTCAACGAGACGATTTTGCCAAGAATGTGATTCATTAGTATACGATGCTGAATTAGATAATGAAGCAAGCCGTAAGGCAATTGAAATATATAATAGAAACTATGGTATCTGTAAAGATGATATTGTAAATTTAAGAAATAAATATAATTTATCACAAGAATTATTTTCGAAAATAATAGGATGTGCGAAGAAGACGCTTGTTAGCTATGAAAAAGGAACAGCTATACCAAACGATAATTATATAATAATTATAAATACCCTTATATCAAAACCAGATACTATTATTACTTTAATTGAATCGAATAAGAAACAATTTACTGATAAAGAATATTTTAGAATTCAAGAAAAAATATCAAAATTTAGTAATAATGAAAAACAACTTTTTTATAATAAGGATTTTGAACCAACTGAATATAATGGCTATACAAAATTAAATAAAAGCAAAATAATAAATTTAATATTAATGTTTGCAAAAAAGGGTATATTGAAAACTAAACTGCTTAAAGAAATGTTTTATGCTGATTTTTTAAATTATAAAAATACAGGTGCATCAATTACGGGATTGGAATATGCAAAGTTGCCGTATGGACCAGTTCCAGATGATTTTGAAAAAATAATTACAGAATGCAAAAATGAAGAATTAATAAGTTATAATATAGAGTATATAAATGAATATGAATTACATAATATAAAATGTTTAACAGAGATAGATGAAACAGTATTTACAAATGAAGAATTAAATATAATAGATAAAGTTATTGAATTTTTTAAAGATTATAAATCAAAAGAAATTGCTGATTTTTCTCATGAAGAAAAAGCATATATTGAAACAAATTTTTCTGATAAAATAAGTTATGATTATGCTTTTGATATTGAACGTGTAATATAATAGAACAAAACTTTCACAGATATAAATTATGTGGAAGTTTTTTAATAATGGATACTAAACTTATGAGGTGGCGACGGTGCTGAAGTAATCTACGCACTTCGCAACACCTCAACATTATCTAAAAAAATCCTTGATGAACTTGCAAGCGAAGGACAAAACATAAGAAAATACTATCAGCTTAGATTACCAAGTAATTCAAGTAAAGATTATTATTTCATGTTAAGAGACACACCAAATAATGAGAGTGTTATTGTTGAATATGGATTTCTTGATAGTACTGGTGATGATGTTGAACAAATAAAAAGAGACTATGAAAAATACGCAGAAGCAGTTGTGCGTGCAGTTGCAGATTATAAAAATATTCCATATATTCCAGTATCAAAAGATATTTATATCGTTCAAAAAGGTGATACACTTTGGGATATAGCAAGGAAATATGGACTTAGTGTATCTGAACTAAAAGAACTTAACAACTTATCAACAAATCTATTAAAAATTGGTCAAGCGTTAAAAGTAAAACCAATAGAAGATAAGGAAGAAACGATCCAAGATTCTACAGTAAATACATATACAGTTCAAAAAGGAGACAATTTATACTCAATTGCTAACAAATATGACACTAGTGTAGAAGAATTAAAAAGAATAAACAATTTATCAACAAATATAATTCAAATCGGACAGGTTCTTAAAATACCAAGCAAATATAGTGAATATACAATAAAAAAAGGTGACACACTTTGGGCAATAGCGAGAGATAATAATACTTCAGTCTCTGTATTAACAAAAATAAACAATTTAAAAACAACAACTATACAAATAGGTCAAAAAATATTAATTCCAAATTAAAAAAGTATTTACATTTAAAATAATTAATGGTAAATTAATAAGTAACAATTTAAATTTGACACATAATTTCATTGCACGAAGAAGGACATATGAAAATATGTGTCTTTTTTGTTGTTAAGAAAGGAGTGAGAAATGTCGTACATCATTGTTGATGACATAAGCAAAACCTTTAAAGTTGCTAAGAGAAATAGTGGTCTTAAGTCAGCTTTAAAGTCATTTATTAAAAGGGAATATACAACTATAGAAGCAGTTAAAAATATCTCTTTTGAAATAAATGAAGGTGAAATTGTTGGTTATATTGGTCCAAATGGTGCTGGAAAGAGTACTACAATAAAAATGCTAAGTGGAATATTATTACCAACCGCTGGAAACATTAAAGTAAATGGTTTAAATCCATTTGAAGACAGAAAAAAATATGTTTCTAATATAGGTGTAGTCTTCGGTCAAAGAAGTCAACTTGCTTGGGATATACCTGCGGAGGATACTTTTGATTTATTAAAAGACATCTATAAAATAGATGAAGAAAAGTATCAAAATACAAAAACACAATTGGTGAAATTACTTAACATAGAAGAAGTAATAAAAAAACCTGTAAGAAGTTTAAGTTTAGGACAACGTATGAGATGTGAAATTGCCGCCTCTTTATTACATGAACCTAAAATATTATTTCTAGATGAACCCACAATAGGCCTAGACGCTGCATCAAAGAAAATAGTTAGAGACTTTATATTAAAAATTAATAAAGAAAGAAAAGTAACAGTAATTCTAACTACACATGATATGACAGATATTGAAACACTTGCTAAAAGAATTATTTTAATAGGCAAAGGTCAAATCTTATACGATGGCTCACTAAAAAAACTTAAGTCAAAATACGGAAGTTATAAAACAATAACAATCAATACTAAAGAAAAAATTACAAAACCAAGATTAAAAGGAATAATAAATACTAAAAAAGTAGAAGATGGATATAATTTTATTATTGATTCAAATATTATAACAGTATCTTCATTTATAAGTTATTTATCTTCAAAATATTCACTAGATGATATAGAAATAGATAATGAACATATAGATAATGTTATATTAAAATTATATCAGTCATACGAAATATGAAATCATATTTAACATACTTTAAGTTAAGAGTAATAACAAATCTTCAATATAGAACATCCGCGATAGCTGGTATACTAACTCAATTATTTTTTGGTTTTGTATTTATTATGATGTATCTAGCTTTTTATGAATCAAATGATACATCAAACGTAATGAATTGGAATCAACTAGTATCATATTTATGGCTACAACAAGCATTTTTTGCTCTAACGTATCCATTTGTAAAAGATAATGATCTTTTAGATATGATAAAAAATGGAAATCTAGCATACGAACTAGTAAGACCACAAAATTTTTATTTTAAATTTTATATAAAAATGGTAGCAGAAAGATTCGTATCAACATTATTAAGATTTTTACCAGTAATACTTATAGGTTTGATATTACCAGAACCATATAACTTAAGTTTACCTTATTCATTTGGTAACTTTATATTATTTATTATTTCACTTATATGTGCATGTTTATTAATAACATCATTATCATTAATAATACATATTATTACAATGTTTACTTTAGAATCAAGAGGAGTTATAACAACTTATAGTACAATCGCAGAAGTATTCATGGGCGCAATAATACCACTTCCATTCTTTCCAAAATGGTTAGAAACTATATCAAAATATTTACCATTTAGATTTATAAGCGACTTTCCATATAGAATTTATTCAAATTCTATAGCATTAAATGAAGGAATAAGTTTACTATTTTTATCTATATTCTGGATAATAATAACTGTAATAATCGGAATACATATATCAAATGTTGCCCTAAAAAAGGCGGTGATTCAAGGTGGTTAAATTATACATTGAATCATTTAAATTTAATTTAAAAAAACAATTAGAATACAAGTCCTCATTTATAATGAATTCATTTAGTCAATTATTTGTATTTTTTACATATTATTTCATAATAATAGGTCTATTTAATAAATTTAATAATATTAAAGGTTTTACATTATATGAAGTATTACTATGTTTTTCAATAATACAATTTGGTTATGCAGTAAATGAAACATTTTTTAGAGGAATAGATAGATTTGATATATTAGTAATAAATGGTGAACTAGATAGACTTTTATTAAGGCCAAGAAGTATATTATTACAAGTTTTATGTAATGAAATAGATATAGTAAAAATATTTAGAATACTACAGTCTCTTATAATAATGATTATAGCTTTAGTAAAACTAAATATAATTTGGAATTTTTCAAAAATAATAACATTATTTTTAATGATAATCGCATCAATATTAATATTTTTTGGATTATTTGTAATAACAGCATCTTATTGTTTTATAACTATTCAGGGACTAGAAATAAGAAATTTATTTACAGATGGTGGTAAAAATTTAGCACAATATCCAATCGGGATATATAAAAAAGGTGTAATGTTCATTTTTACATTTATTATTCCTTATGCATTTATAAATTACTATCCATTACTATATTTTATAGATAAAAGCACAAACATATTATATATGTTAAGTCCATTATTAGTTTTTGTATTTTTAATACCTTGTTTATTGTCATTTAAAATCGGATTAAAACACTATAGTAGTACAGGTTCATAAGGAAGAAGAAATTCTTCCTTTTTTAGTGTAAACATTATTAAAGTTAAATTAAAAATATGTTAAAATTAGTATAGGTGATAATATGGATAAGAAGACTATGAAATACATAAGAGTAATATTAATGCTTTTAATTGGAGCATATTTTATGTACACAGAAATAACTAATCCAACACTTTCATATACTCCAAGTTACAATATAGAAGAAATTCCGGAATATGAAGGTAATGCTCATGTAATAATTAATAATAATGAACCAGATTTTGAAGATTTATCAATAAAACCTGTATCATTTGAAGTATATAGTGAACTTGATAATTTAGGAAGAACAACTCAAGCATATGCAAGTTTAGGAAAAGATTTAATGCCAACAGAAGAAAGAAAAAGTATAAATCAAGTAAAACCATCAGGATGGCATACAGTAAAATATGACATAGTCGATGGAAAGTATTTGTATAACAGGTGTCATTTAATTGGTTTTCAACTAGCAGGAGAAAACGCAAATAAAAATAATTTGATGACATGTACAAGATATATGAATATAAATGGTATGCTTGATTTTGAAAATAAAGTAGCAGAATATATAAAAGAAACAGGAAATCACGTATTATATAGAGTGACACCAATGTATGAAGGAGATAATCTTCTAGCTAAAGGTATTCAAATGGAAGCATATTCAATTGAAGATAATGGAAAAGGCATTAAATTTAATGTATTTGTTTATAACATACAGCCAGGTATAGAAATTGACTATAAAACAGGAGAAAGCCGTTTAATTCAATAACGGCTTTTTAATTGCTAAAATAAAAATATGGATGTATAATATATTCATGTGGTGATTTTATGAGTTCAAAGAAAAAAGAAAAGAAGAGACTAGATTCAGAAGAAGTAAAAAGGATTAAAAGAAATATAAAGAAAAAAATAAAATATATAAAAAAATACATAAATAAAAACAAATATTTATTATGGATGACATTACCTTTTATACTAATGGATGTATTCACATTTATATTTGGTTTACAAATAAATTATATAAATTTCAGATTATATGCACCAGTATTATTCACATTAAGTTGGATACTACTATTTATGGGTATATCACTGTCGTTTAAAAAATGGTATTCAAAAATAGTTTATGTACTATTTACCTTAATATTTTTAATAGCATTTTTGGGAAATAACATATACTTTTCAATGACAAATACATTTTTTGATTTTTCTTTAATGGAATCAGCTGGAGAAGGTGCTCCATACTTTATGGAAGCATTAAAAAATTGTAATATGTTTGTATATGTTTCAGCTATACTAATTATTATTTCAGTTTATCAAGCAGTTAAAAGAATGCCAAGCAAAGAACATGGAAGTTTTAAATTATTTTTAATAACTATTGTATTATTTTTAATAGGTCATTCAATTATTCCACTTACACTTGGAAGAGCAAATGATGACTTAACATGGTCAAGTTGGAAAAATCCAAGAAATATATATATTATGTTTAATGATAATAATAAAAGTATGAAAATATCTGGTTTCTTTGAATATGTAGCAAGAAACTTCTATATAACATATATAAAGACTGAAGAAGAATTAAAACAAGAAGATAAAGATTTTCTAACAAGTGCATTTGAAGAATCAGTTGCTGAAAAAAATTCAAATACTGGAATTTTTAAAGATAAAAACTTAATTATGGTGCAACTTGAAGGAATTGATAGTTGGTTAATAAATAAACATGACACCCCAACATTATATTCAATGATGAATAGTGGATATAATTTTACAAATCATTATTCTTTCTATACAGGTGGAGGATCAACATTTAACTCAGAATTTGCAGTTAATACTGGATTTATAACTCCAATGTCATATACAAAAAATGCATATCAATTTAATAGAAATGAATTTCCCCATACATTAGCAAAGCTATTTAAAAATGAAGGATATTCAGTAAATGCTTTTCATATGAATGATGGTGAATATTATTCAAGAAGAGCAAACTATAAAAACTGGGGATATGATGAATACTACGGATTAAAAGAAGATGATGTATATGAAGATGATAGTTACGAATTAGATAGAGAATTAATTTTAAATGAAAAATTTAATAATTTATTATTTAATACAGAAGGAAAATTCTTACATTATTTAATATCATATTCAACACATACACCATTTACTAAAAATAAAGGTGTGTGTAAAATGTTATATAATCTAGACAATGAACAAATTTTGCTTGATAATCCAGAAGCAATTATAGAAGAAGTTGAAATGACAGAAGAAGACTGTGCAAGAAGACAAGCACAAGAAACAGATTATATGATGCAGTTATTACTTGAAAACTTAGAATTAAGTGGAAAAATTGATGATACAGTAATAGTTGTATTCTCTGATCATTATTTATATACACTTAATGATAAAACAATACTTGATAAATATAAAAACACATCAAATAATTTAATTAATAATACACCATTCTTTATATGGTCAACAAATACAAAAAAATATACAATAAGCAAACCAACATCACAATTAAATATATTACCAACAACACTAAACTTATTTGGAATAAAATATAATCCAAATAACTATATATCTCAAGATGCTTTAAGTAAAAACTATAATGGAGTAGTATTCTTTAGTGATTATTCTTGGTATGATGGAAATGTTTATGTAAGTGATGGGGCTGTTACAAATAATCAAACAATTTCACAAGAAAACTTAATAATAAAAAATGATTATGTAAGTTATGTTGCTAAGAAAAATGACTTAGCTTTAAAATATGATTATTTTAAAACAAAAAATAACACAAAATAAAAGAAAATAGATAATCTATTTTCTTTTTTATTTAAAATATCTTAACACCAAGTTTTTTTAATAAAACCACAATACCAATAGTAACAAATACTAAGGTATACATAATTTTAATTATCATAGATAAAGAACTTAAAAGTTTTTTGTTTTTAATTTTCTTTTTTAAAAAATTAATAGGTTTTTGATAAAAAGTAGTGGCAAATCCTTCGGTATAAAATTGTTTTATATATTCCTTCATTATGCATCACCATCTTTTTCTTCAATATCATCAATAGTAACTTTGCTTTCATGTGGAATAGGTTTCCAAGTTACATTCATAAATAATGCTGCGTATGTTGTGTATCTACCAATACTGTCAAATGTTGGCCAAGTAAATGTAAACAATACTTTATCCCAAAATTTCATCTTTTTAATTCTTGAATCTTCAACGATAAATACATATACAGCCATAAACATATTAGTAAAATAAACAGCCATTCTATATAAAATTCTAAACCAAATAGTAACAAGTGCTCCGATTAAAGCAGCTTTTATACCAGGATTTTGTGTCAATTTGATGTCAAACAGTTTAGTTAATAATTTAGCTAAGAATGTTCCTCCTGTGAATAAGTTAATATCTGCAAATCCTTTATTATATAAATAGAATGAATAAATAATAACACTAAATACAAGCCATCTACACAAATTAATAAATGTAATAGGTGTTAGTTGAACTAACGTATCAAATGATGCAAATCTATGTCTAATAGATTCAACTATATCTAGCATAAAAGATTTAAATGTTCTTTTTTTATTTTTCTTCTTTTTGTTTTCTTCTGCTCTCCAATTAGCTTTTAAAAATCTTTTTCCAAAGAAAATATTTAAAAATAGGTAAGGACCAGATTCAGCAAATGCTTGTAAATGTCCCTTAGACCATCTAAGTCTTTGTCTTAAAGCAACTTTAACACTAACTGGTTGTTCATCATAAAATTCAGCTTCATCTTGATAAGTGATTTGATATCCTTGAGCAACAGCATCAGCAGTAAGAGCTCTATCTTCAGTAAGAGAAGTATAGTTCCAACCGTTTTTAACTATTTCATTTGAAAATAAAAAACCTGTACCTTGAATATTTGTTGCAAGTCTTAACACACTTCTAGCTCTATGACTAGTTCTAATTGAACGTATCCAGTGAATTGCATAAGTAGAAGCAATCCAGTTTTCATCAAAGTTCTTGGTATTTCTATAAGAAGTAATAATTTTGCATCCTTCATCAAACGCATCATTCATCTTAGATATAAAATTCTTCTTAAGAAGGTTGTCTGCGTCAAATATAAAAAATCCCTCAAAGTTATCAACACCATAATCTTTATCAATATTTTTAATTAAATATTGAAGAGCGAAACCCTTTGTTCTATGTTCATTATCAAATCTTTCATAAACTATTGCACCCTTTTTACGAGCAATTTTTGCAGTGTCATCATCACAGTTATCTGCAACAACAAATATTGTATATAAATCACTTGGATAATCTTGTTTATGAATACTATCAATTAGATTTCCAATAACGTATTTTTCGTTTCTTGCAGCAATTAAAATTCCATATTTATGTTTCTTTTTGGCTGGTTTAAATTTTCTTGTAAAAAACATCCCTATAACGAAATAAAATGCTTTATGTATAACAGCAATACCAAGTATTGTTCCAATTATATTATATATTTTCATACCAGTGGGATAAAAGTCTCCAATGGCTCTAACAATGCTACAAAGCATACATGTCACCTCATGGATGTATTATATCAAATAATGATATTTAATACAATTCTTGGCATACTCCAGGGTCTGGTGCATAAAAACAATGATTTTTATATCTACCACTGTTTTTCTGATTAAACCATGTATTTTTACATTCACTTCCTTTAGTAGGAGAGTAAAACCACAAAGCATGTGTAGCAGGATGATATGATTCTCCTTTTAAAACTCTCTTTGCAAGTTCTTTTTCTTTAGTTGTAGAAGTACCACTATGAAATAAATTACTATTTGTACCAACAAAACCACCAGGATTTTGATATACAACGTCACTAATAGATCTAATATTTTTAAAATCCAAACAGTTGGAAATAGCTCTATTAACAATAACATTTCCTACCATCAGCATTCCAAGTTCACCCTCGCCAAGAGCTTCAGCTCTCATAAGTCTTGCACACAAATCAAGTTCCTTATTAGAATATTTTAATAACATAAAATCACCTAACATATTATATGTAAATTTATAATAAAAGAATTGTTTAAAACTTCAAAAGTTTATATAATAATATTATAATGAGGTGAATTATGGCACTAAAAGAAATAAAATATAATAACACAACAATTTATGTTGAAGATGAAATTAGAGATGAAGAAAAAGGTTTCGCAATAGAAAATAAAGATCCTTTAGAAGAAACTCAAGAATTAAATCTAAAAGATGAACTTGATTTATTAAGTGACACACAAGAGTTTAATTTTAAATCTTTAGACGATACAATTATAATGAAACCATTAGGTGAAGAAAATGAATAATGATTTAAATAAAAGAAAACTAAAATATGATTCACCACGTTATAGTGAAATGTATGTTTTTTTAAACCATATATTAACAATCGCAAAAAGTAATCCTAATATGTATTTAAGCGATAGTTTAGTTTATAATGAATTAAAGAAATTCACTTTAACTGGAAAAGATTTAAATGAATTTGGACAACCAAAATCAGTAGAACATTTATTCAATGTATGGATAAATGATTTTAAGTCTGTAAGAAACATTAGTGTATTTAATTCACCTGACTGGAAATATTGGTGTCAATTTACAAATAATGGGTATGCTGATGAATATATAAAAATATATGTACCACTTGATGGTGATGGATTATATGATTGTGCAAAAGATATATTTAATTTTATGGCAAAACACAATATGTCACATCAATCAAAAGTAGGTAGAGAACTAAGAAATGATAATGTCGTTATAAGATTACATAAAGGAGATGAAAGATCACTTAGATTATTATTAGATTATATTAATTCAAATCCAAGAATCCAAGCACATTTAAATAAACCAAATCCATTCTTACCAAGTATCGATGGAATAGGTGTAATGAATGAGACTGGTATTAGTTATAATGATGAGTTGTGTAAAACAATAACAAGATTTGTTAATAGAAATAGAAATGCTGATAGACTAAGGGTAGAAGACTTTCTTGAATATATGAAAAGATATACATATAAAAGAGAGGTGTTTTCTGCATTTAAACATGCAACAAGTTCAGAAGAACAATACTTTGATGCAAATGAAATAGTATATGGTAATGTTTCTAGAAGTGAAAAAGAATCATCTAATCAACAAAGAAATCAAAATACGCCACAAAATCAAGTATTAACTGACTTACAAAAACACACACTATTAAATGATACAATAAAAGTAACATTTGATAAGTATGGCATGAATCAAGTAACAGCAGCGTTATTACATGCAATAAATAGAGGTTATTATGATTATTTTTCAAATGGTAAAGGAAAATATAGAGAATATTTAAAATCAAATGTTTCACCACAAGAAATAAAAAATATATTACTTAAAACTATGTCAAATATAACAAATAAAAAATATAATGATATATCAGAATTAGTAAGTGATTATTGTTCATTATTCTTTAGAGACCAAACTGTTTCAAAATTAGATGATATGTGTGAAGTAACATTAAAAAATTATAATGCTGCGAGTGTATCATCAGCATTAAATAGATATATTTATTATGGAGAAACTATAGGTTTTTCAAGATTTAAAAAAGACAAACCAGACGGAATTAATTACAGGGAATATTGTAGATTCTTTGATTCTAGAAGTATGTTAATAGCTCTAAGAAAATCATTGCAATTAAAAGGAATTGATACATCTTTAATAAAAGATGAACAATTAACATCATATTATGCCGAAATATTAAGCAGTTCTGATTATAAAATGGCCCTAGAATCCCAAGATTATGGAAGTTTTTCTAGATAATTAGTTGATTTATTAAAATAAATATTGTATAATTGACTTGTTCTTTTTGAAGAGCAAGCAATAGGGGTATGGTGTCAATGGTAGCACTCCGGTCTCCAAAACCGTTTGTGTGGGTTCGAATCCTACTACCCCTGCCATTGAGATTTAGTCGAACCAATGTGTTCGTTAATATGAGACTTGGTACAATGTATCAAGTTTTTATTTAGGGAGGTTTTTATGGAATTATTAGATAATCATAAGCAAAATAAATTTCAAACATTCTCTTGCGGAAGAACAAAAGTTACTTTTGATGAAAATGGATATATTGTAAATGCAAAAGATTTTTCTGCTGTTATGTGGTGTACTCCAAATCAAGATGAAGAATTAATTGGAAAACATATAATTGAACTTGCTAAAATATTAAAAAAATCTGCATCATGTCATGAAAATTATGTTTGTTTTTTAGAAAATGTAGTTCTAAAATTCTATGAAACACAATTAAAAGATAGCTCTTATAAAATCGAAGAAGAAAATGGGAAAAAACTTATAAGAACTATATAATAAAATTAATTAAATAAATAGAAAAGTGTAAAAACAAGAAATTGGGAATTGACTTTAAAATAGTGCCATTTAGAAATAAACGAACTAAGGTGTTCGTTAAAATAGCTTGGTACATAAGTATCAAGCTTTTTTTATAAATTATAGGAGATGAATATGGAAGAAAAAATAATAAATGTAGTAGGTACAATGTTTTTTAAAAATGGTAAGCTTTTAATTGATAAACCAAGAAAAAGACCAACATTTCAAATGATAGGTGGAAGCGTAGAAATGGGAGAAACAACTTTACAAGCTGCTATTAGAGAATGCTATGAAGAATTAGGAGAAAAAGCAATTTTTGATGAAAACAACTTTGAATTTGTAATGGATTTTCAAGAAATAGCAACAAGTGATCAAAGTACTAAAATTCACTTTTACGTATTTAAATATAATGGTGAACTACAAGGTGAAATAACAACATCAGAAGAAATAGAAGAATTTATGTGGTTTGGGATTAATGATGATATGAGTTTACTATCTAATACCTTAAAAAATGAAGTAGTACCATATTGTATAAAAGAAGGATTAATAAAATAATTAAAAACGCTCTTATTTAAATAAAATGAGCGTTTTTATTTATTATAATTTTGGGAGTGATAGTATGGATAACATAAAACTAAAAAAGACTATTGATGAACTTTCAAAATTAATTAATATAAGTGAAGAACAATGTCAAAGAAAAAAGACATTATTAATACAAGAATATGCAAAAATAATTTTAAGAATTATATGTTAAAAATATTGTTTTTTATATCAGAATTAATAAAATAAATTTTATTATGTTATAATC
>JAZUBJ010000065.1:0-11156 GCA_045638445.1 Bacilli bacterium
TTTTAATTTACTAAGAAGTTTCTTATTATTTATACTATTAAAATAGTTACTTATATCTACTTTATATGCATACATAGAATTTTCCTTTAATAAATCTTTAATTTTGTATATTGCATCTTTCATCGTGATATTTTTTCTAAAAGAATATAAATTACTAGAAAATAGATAATCATACTCATATAAAAGAAAAGATATATATTTTAAAATAATAACTTCATCATCATTAAATTTATAAACAACTCTTTTTTTAGAAGAATTTCCTTTGTTTACGTAAACTTTCAAGGGAATAGAAAAATTATAAGTTTTATTTTTTAATTTATTACAAATACTCAAATATTTCTTATTACTTATAAAATCTTCTAAAATTCTTTTTTCTTTTCTATACGAATATAAACTAAATATTTTATAATTTAGAAATTCATTCCATTTTTCATGATTATCAATATATTTTAAAAACATAAATTCACCTTAAGAGAGAAGAAAGAATTGACAATAATTTTTTAAAAATTATTAGACTAGACTAAACATATCAAAGTTTTCTGTACAACATTTAAAATGATATGCTTCATCCAACTACAGAAACATATAAAATGTATCTTCTCTCAAATATATTTTATTATTTATTAATTTATTAGTAAAGTATAAAACAAAATGTTTGCTTGTTAAAAATTTAATATGATTATATAATTATAATAGGTGAGGAAGTAAAATATGAGAAAGGGATTTGATAATAAAAAGTATTTAAAAGTTCAAAGCAAAAAGATAAAAGAAAGATTTGATTTATTTGACAAACTATATCTTGAAATAGGAGGCAAATTATTTGATGATACACACGCATCAAGAGTATTACCTGGATTTCAAAGCGATGCAAAAATAAATATGTTTAAAGAGTTAAAAAATGACTTAGAAATAATTTATTGTATAAACGCGGGTGATATAGAAAAAAATAAAACAAGAAGTGAGTATGGTATAACATATGACATGGAAATGTTAAAACTAATAAATCATTCAAAAAAACTTGGGTTTTCAGTAAATAGCGTTGTAATAACTTTATATAATAATCAACCAAGTGTAGACAAATTTATAAAAAAACTTAATAGAAATAATATAAAAACATATATACATACATTTACAAAAGGGTATCCAACAGACGTTGATACAATTGTAAGTGAAGAAGGATATGGTGCAAATCCATATATTGAAACGACAAAAAAATTAATACTTGTAAATGCGCCTGGTCCAGGAAGTGGTAAACTAGCAACATGTTTATCACAAATTTATCATGAAAATAAAAGAGGTATAAATGCAGGATATGCAAAATTTGAAACTTTTCCTGTATGGGATTTACCACTTAAACATCCAGTTAATTTAGCATATGAAGCAGCAACAGCAGATTTAAAAGATGTAAATATGATTGATCCATTTCACTTAGAAGAACATGGAGTAACAGCTGTAAACTATAACCGTGATGTTGAAATGTTTCCAGTATTAAAAAACATACTAAATAAAGTAAGTGACACAGATATTTACAAGTCACCTACGGATATGGGAGTTAATGTAATCGGTAGTTGTATTACAAATAATGAAGTAGTAGAGGAAGCAGCTAAAAAAGAAATAATAAGAAGATATTATCAAGAAACAAATAATTACAAAATGGGTCTATGTGACGAAGATACATTCAAAAAAATAAAATTATTAATGAATGAACTTGACATAGACGAAACATTCTTAGATGTAATAAAACCAGCATTAGAAAAGAGTAGAAAAGAGAATACACCTGTTATTTCAATGAAAATTGGAAGAAAGATTATAACAGGAAAGCAAACAAATATATTAAGCCCAGCAGGCTCTTTAATATTAAATGCAATGAAAGAATTAACGAAAATTCCAGATGATATAGATTTACTAAGTCCAAATGTTCTTGAACCGATGTTGAATTTAAAACATGAATTAAATACAGGAAATAGATTAACTCTTCCGGAAATATTAACAGCTCTAAGTATATGTTCAACAACAAATCCTATAGTTGAAAAAGCTATAAATAATTTGAAGAAAATTAAAGGATGCGAAGCACATGCTACATATATTGTTGATAATGGTGATAAAAAAACATTAAAAAACTTAAAAATTAATTTAACATGTGAACCAGAATATATGGTAAACGATGAATATAATTTCGAATAAAAAAACACATCAAATGATGTGTTTTTATAATCCTTTTGAAGGAAGATTGTCTAAAAACGAATTTATATTAACTATATTTTCAATTTGTTTCATATCGTCAGTATCAGCACTTTTTTGTAATAATTCTGTTAATCCTTCTTGATTTCTAATACCATATTCACAAATATCATATAGACTTGAAAGTATATTTTCTGAAATCTCACGAACACTTTCAATATCTTCTGGAAAGAAATCACCAGAGTAAATAGATTGTGTTAAATCATTATATTCATCTAGGTTAGAAAGAATATCGATTATATCTATACGAATTAATTCTGGAAAAGAATTAATAAATTCTTCATATGAATTGTTAAAATATGCTTTTAGAAAACCATCACCAAATATATAAGAAAGTGATTGAGCAACTAGCATTTCAAAAGGATAAGAACAAACAGAGTCATTTTTAGCCATTTTAGTACAAAAATCTGTTATTCCCTCATTTAATGCATAGTTTCCTCTATAACCATCTTCTACAACGACAATACCAGAATCTTGTTCTCCTTTTTTATAAGATGCCATATGAAATAACTCATGCAAAATATGTTCTTCGTTGGCATAATTTATTGTATTTGTTTTAGGATTATAACCAGATATCTGACTATTTGGATCATTTTCTTTTAAAATAGTTAATGTTTGTAAGTGAGAAATAAAGTTAGAAGTATCTACTCCTAAACTGTTTAATGTATTATAAACTAATTTAAATTCATCTTTTTCATCTAAAGTATACCCTGTTTTATAATGTTCCTTTTTTAATCTATTTATTAAATCATTTGCATCAATCATATAATTCTCCTTATTCAAAAGTAAGCTGCATTTTATTGCCATTAAAATCTACAATGTATTCATTTATATTATTAATGTCATCTATTTCATATGCAATATTAGCAACAATACTTTTATTAGGTTTAATATTTAACTTATGTTTATTTAAACCATATTCCATATCAATGGTTTTATCTTTGTAAAATAATTTGTAATCATTACTTAAAGTAATATCTTTATCAGTTGTATTTGTTATTTTTATTCTTAATACTAAAAATTTTCTTGGATAATAAATTGTGTATGTGGTTCCTTCATAGAAAAAGTCATCACTATAATAATAGTCTAAACATTCTAATTTGTATTCATCTGTATTTAAAATAAGATTATTATTAGTTTCATCTTTAATAGAATTATCTATCACATGGTTATATATTTTTAATAATGAAAAACCAACACAAAAACAAACAATAATAAATAACAAAAGATGTATAAAAGTTGATTTAATCATTTTTTTCTTCATATATCCCCCTATAGACTATTAATTACATTTTTAAATTCATTACCTCTATCTTCAAAACATTTATATTGATCCCAACTTGCACAAGCAGGGCTTAATAATATAACATCACCTTGTTCTGCATTATTAAAACATTCATGAGTTGCATCAATAAGATTATCTTTAACAATGCATTTTATATTTATTCTATCAGCGAAATCTTTAATTCTATCTTTTGTTTCACCATAACAAACAATTAATTTAGTGTTTTTTAAATAACTTTCTAAATCATCAAAAGAATGACCTCTATCTAAACCACCAAGGATCAAAATTGTTGGTTTATCAAATGCATTTAAAGCTATTTGAGTTGATTTAACATTTGTGGCTTTACTATCATTATAAAAGTCAACACCATTTACAGTTTTAACATATTCAATTCTATGTTCAACTCCGCCAAATCTATTTAAAACATTAAATATTTCTTCATTTGTAACACCATATCTACGAGTAGCAGCAATAGCACACATAATATTTTCATAATTATGATTTCCTTGAATCTTTATATCTTTAGTTTCAATAATTTTTTCATCATTATAATAAATAGCGTTATCTTTTAAATATAAATCACTTGTAACACTATCAAGTGCACTAAAACTTACTTTAGTACTATTTATATCCTTAACTTTATCAACTACATCTTTATTTCCGATATTATATATAGCTAAATCTTCGCTAGTATGATGGTTAAATATTTTAGCTTTATTTTCTTTATAAAAATCAAATGTTCCAAAATGATCAATATGAACTTCTTCTAAATTTGTCATAACACTTACATTTGTTTTAAATATATGACAATCATGAAGTTGATGACCTGCAATTTCTAAAACAAGAATACTATTATCCTTAACTTTATCAACAAGAGAACATACTGGATAACCAATATTTCCACCTAAGTAAACATCGGCATTATGTTCTTTTAAAAACTCATGTATTAAAGTTGTAGTGGTTGTTTTACCATTACTACCAGTTATACCAATAATTTGAACATTTTTCATGAAAGAGTAAGCAACATCAACTTCACTTACTATTTCAATTCCTAGTCCCAAAGCCTTTCTACATATTGGATGGTCTAATTTGACACCTGGATTTTTTACAACATAATCAAAAGAATCATCAAGTAATGAAACAGGGTCATCAGTTATTTCAATAGTAACACCTAAACTCTCTAACTCTTTAACATGTTCTTCATTTTGTTCTTTCATATCAGTGACTAAAACATCACATCCATGATTTGCAAGAACTTTAGCAGATTCATATCCACTTCTTGCCATTCCAAGTATAAATATTTTCTTGTTTTCAAACATAATAATCACCAACCTCATTATACAATAAAATAAATGTATAATATCAAAATAAACATATTATTTACACAAAAATGTGGTATAATTTCAAATAGAATAGGAGAGAAAAATGAAAGAATCAACAGTATATTTTACAAAAGACATCAATTCTAAAAACATTGTAGAGATTTACAAAAAATTAAATATTAATTTAGAAGGAAATGTAGCAATAAAACTACATTCAGGAGAAAAAGGAAATCAAAATTTTTTAAGACCAGATTTTTATGAAGAAATAATAAATCATCTAAATGCAACAGTAGTAGAATGCAATACAGCATATGATGGAGAAAGAAATGAATCTGAAAAACATAAAAAATTAATGGAATATCACGGATGGAATAAATATAATGTTGATATTTTAGACGAAAAAGAAGAAATAAAATTAGAAATAAAAAATCCTAATCATTTAAAATGTAATTATGTAGGAAAAAATATTGAAAATTATGATTCAATGTTAGTTATCTCTCACTTCAAAGGACACCCTATGGGTGGCTTTGGTGGGTCATTAAAAAATATTTCTATAGGTCTTGCTTCTTCTTACGGAAAAGCATATATTCACGGAGCAGGGGAAGCAGAAAAAATATGGACAGCCGACCATGACTCTTTTTTAGAATCAATGGCAGAAGCAGCATCATCAATAATGGATTATAAAAAAGACAAAATCGCATTTATAAATGTAATGTGCAATATGTCAGTAGATTGTGACTGTTGTGCTAAAGCAGAAGATCCATGTATGAAAGATATAGGAATTTTAGCAAGTTTAGATCCAGTTGCACTAGACCAAGCATGTATTGATTTAGTATATAATTCAAGCGACCCTGGAAAAAATCATCTAATAGAAAGAATTGAGTCAAGAAATGGAACTCATACAATAGATGAAGCAGAAAAATTAAATATCGGAACAAAAAAATATAAATTAGTAGAATTTTAAAAAAGGAGGTAAATATGAACGAAAAACCAATATATATATTTGGACATAAAAATCCAGATACAGATTCAGTTTGTGGTGCAATAGCGCTTTCATACCTAAAAAACCATCTTGGAATGAATACAACACCAGCGGTACTAGGTAACATAAACAATGAAACTAAATATGCTCTTGATAAATTTGGTTTTAAACATATTTATAGACTAAATGATGTAAAACTACAAATAAAGGATGTTGACTATCATAGAAACTGTTATATTGACAAAAATCTTTCGATAAAAGATGCATTTGATTATATGAATAAGTATTCTTTAACTGGTATACCTGTAGTAGAAAATAAAAATCAATACTATGGTTATGTATCATTAAAAGAAATTTCAAAAGAGATAATAAATGGAGATTATCATAAAATTGATACATCTTATGGAAATATATTAAATATTGTAAAAGGTGAAAAACTATTAAAATATGATAAAGAAATAACAGGTACTGTTTTAGCTGCAACATATGCACACTCAACATTCTTAGAAAGAGTTACTTTAACAAATGAACATATTTTAGTAATAGGTGATAGAAGAGCAATATTAGATTACGCAATAACTTCAAAAGTAAAATTAATAATATTAGTAGCAAATTCAGAAATAACAGAAGAATTACTACATAAAGCTAGAAAAAATAAGGTAAATATAATAAAAACACCATTAAATTCATATGAAGTAAATAAACTATTATCATTATCAAACTATATAAAAAATATCATGAGAAAAGAAGTATCATATACATTTAATGAAGTAGATTATTTATCAGATTTCTATGAAAAAAGTAGAGCTTTAAAACATACAAACTATCCAATTCTAAATAGAAAAAAAGAATGTAAAGGCTTACTAACATTAACAGATACAAATAATGTTAATAAAAAACAAGTAATAATGATAGATCATAATAACTTTTCTCAAAGTGTAGATGGATTAGATGAGGCAGAAATACTCGAAATAGTAGACCATCATAATATTGGAAATGTAGTAACAAAAAAACCAATTAACTTTAGAAATTCAAGAACAGGAAGTGTAAGTACAATTATTTATGATATGTTCAGAGAATCAAATGTAACAGTACCTAAAAATATAGCCGGATTACTATCTTCAGCAATTATTTCAGATACATTACTTTTAACATCACCAACAACAACACAAAGAGATATTGATGCATTAAAAGAATTATCAACGATTGCAGGAATTGATTATGAAACATATGGAAAAGAACTTCTTGTAAAAGGAATGAGTATAAAGGGATTAAGCAATGAGGCAATTCTTCATAAAGACTTTAAAACATATAAAGTAAATGAAGATATGATTGGAATCGGACAAATATTAACAACAGATTTCTCAACATTAAAGAAAAAAATGACAGAAATGGTTACATATTTAAATGAAACTGCAAAAAAAGAGAATTACAAAATATTATGTTTATTTGTAACAGATATATTTGATAATGTTTCATACTGTCTTTATAACGATGAAGCAGATGATATTATAATGTTAGCCTTTGATTTAAAACAAGTTCATCAAGGAATAGCATTAAAGGGTATAGTATCAAGAAAAATTCAAATTGTACCTAATATAATGGAAGTATTAGATAAATAAAAACTGGTAATAATACCAGTTTTTTTACATATCCATTAATATTTCGTGAATTATTTCCTCTTGATTTCCAAGGTCAACTTCTTCGATTCTGTCAACTCTACATTTTTCACATGTAATTATAGCATCCATTTTAGTTAGAGCTTTTTCTAAATCATCATTAACAACTACATAATTATATTTTGCAACTTCATTTATTTCTTTATAAGCTGTTTTAAATCTTTCTACAACTTGTTCTTTACTTTCTGTTTTTCTCGATACAAGACGTTGTTTAAGTATTTTCATAGAAGGTGGCATTATAAAAATAAAAACAGCATCACTTCTTTTAGCATCAACTTGACGAGCTCCCTCAATATCAATTTCAAGAATAACATCTTTACCAGCATTTAACTGCTTATCTACCCATTCTTCAGGTGTCCCATAATACTTACTAGAATGTACTTTTGCATATTCTAAATATTTATTATTTTTAATATTTTCTTCGAACTCTTGAACACTAATAAAGTTATAGTCAACACCATTTACTTCATTTCCACGAATACTTCTTGTTGTATCAGATATAGACATAACAATATTTTCTCTTTTCTCAAGAATCATATTATCAAGTGTACTTTTACCACATCCACTAGGACCAGAAACAACAATTAATAAACCTTTTTCTTTTGTTTTAATCATAAATACCTCTTTTTTTATTATATTAACATTATCATTTTATAAATTCAATGAATAAAAAAATAATATTGGTTAAAAATAATAAGGGTGATTAAAAATGAATGAAAACACAGAATTATTAATGCACATATATCAAAGTGCTGAAATGGGAGTATATACAACTACCAATCTTTTGGATATTCTGAAAAATAAGGATAATAAAATAAAAACAATACTTCAAAAAGAACTAAAAGGGTATGAAAAATATTTACAATTAAGTGAAAAATATTTAGAAAAATATGATATCGAATCAAAATCAAGTGGAATTATGGCAAAGCTTGGAAGTGACATAGGAATGTCAATAGAGACTATGAAAGATAATAGTGATTCAAGAATAGCATCAATGTTAATTGAAGGTATGACAATGGGAGTGCTTGAAATGACTGGTAAAATTGAAACATATAAAGATATATGTAATAAAGATGTAATAAGTTTTGCAGAAGATTTAAAAAAATTTCAAGAATCAGAAATTGAAAAACTAAAAATATATGTATAAGTAGACACATTTCCAATAATTTTTCTTTTATATTTTGAATAAAATATGATATACTTAAAATATATAATCAAAATAAAGAGGTGTAATTATGGATAAAAATCTTATACTATATATCGGAATTGGAGTGGCATTTGTAATTCTTATAGTTTTGGTTGCTGCTTTGATTATTGGAAAAAAGAAAAAAGCTCAATCAGAACAACCAATACATAAGGACTATGATCCAAGTATTGCAAATGATGTTAATGCTCCAGCAACAACTGTTGCAGTAGAGACTCAAACACCTGCACCAGCACCTGATGTTGCAGAAGAACCAAAAGTTGAACCAGAATTAAATTTTTCAAGTCAACCTGACATGCCACAATTATCTGGAGAACAACCAGTTGCAAATCAAGCACCAGTAGTTGAGGCAAATCCTTCAGCTGATACAACACCAATTATGGATATACCAACAACACCAGTTGAACCAACAACTCCAGCGAGTCAAGTTGTTAGTACTGAACCAGTTGTTGCTCCGGTAATTGAAGCACCTACTACAGCTCCAACAATTGAAATGCCTACAATTGCTCAAGCACCTGTAGTAGAGCAAACTCCAGTAGTTGAACCAGTTCAACCAGTTGATACAACACCAATTATGGACATACCAACAACACCAGTTGAACCAACAACTCCAGCGAGTCAAGTTGTAAATGCTGAACCAGTTGTGGTTCCAACAGTTCCAGTAACAAGTGAACCAGTAGTTGAAACACCATCATTTCAAAATATAGGAATGGTTGCTGAACCACTTGTCGAAGAACCAGTTGTTGAGGAAGTAAAACCAGTAGTTGAAGAGGTACAACCAGTAGTGGTAGAAACACCTGTAGTAGTTGAGGAACCACATCCAGAAGTAGCTCAAACTTCAGAAGTTCAAGTTTTAGATAATTATGAAATAACACTTCCAGAAGAACAAAAAGCAATCGAAGTTAGTCAAAATATAAATGAAAAAAATATAGAAAAAGCTCCAATGTTTGTAACAAATATGCCAGTAGAAGAACCAGTAGTAGTTGCACCACAACCAGAAACAGTATCTATTGATGTTCCAGACATTGAAGAAATTCAATAAAAAGTATAAAATAATATATCATGCGATATATTATTTTTTATTGCAATTATTGACAAACATACATTTGTTTGCTAGTGTATATATGAAGGATGATATTATGGAAAGAAAAAAATTACTAGAAAAAATAAAAAAATATTTTAAAAAAGAAAAGTTATATTTAGAACTATATCTAGAAAACTATGAAGAATATAACATATATTTTAGAATAGATTATTTCAAAAAACATAAATGTTATAGATTAAGTTGGTTTGATTTAAATTTAATGGAAAATGACGATATTGAAAAATATATTAGCTACGAATATGTTCCAGATAGAATAATAGACTATATTAGTGAAATTACAGAAAAATTTAATAAAAAGAATAAAGACTATTATGAAGAAGAAAATATGGATGAAATAAGAGATAAAGTTCATCTAACTATAAATTCAAAAACAAAAAAATCAGAGCGCTTAGAAATAACTTTTTATAAATTTATTCCAGAAGAAATAAAGGAAATAGCAGAGATACTATCTATATTATTTAATACGGCACCAAAAAAATTACAAAACTTTTGGTATGAGATGATAGCATCTTTAAATGGAGAAGAAAATAAATATAAATATAAAAGCAAAATAAAATTTAATATATTTAAAGATGATTTAAAACAATTATTTCCAGAAAAAGTATATGAAAGAGGAGAAAAATATTATAAAGAATTTAGAGTATTATTCCTTGAAAAAATTGATAATAGATATTTTGGAGTAATAGGTGGCCTAAGAGATTTATATCTTTGCATAGTAGATTACGATGAAGAAACGAATGACTTATGTGTTCACTGTTCATGTCCATGTGACTATTATTGTAAACATTTATGTGCAATGATGATGGCAATAAGAGATAAAAGAATTAATAGATTCCTAAAAATAAGAAGTAAAAAATTAGATAATAATTTGTTAATAAAATACATGAACTTTGATTTCTTACTATGTGTAGGAAATACAGATGACAAATTTATTATTGTTAACAATGATGGATTTCTTGAAACCGTACCAATAATGAATGAAGAGGGAAAATGTGATTGGGAAATAATCGAAGATACACCAAATAATGATTTAGAAAAATATATTGAAAAAGTATCAAATAAGACTGATGAGTAATCATCAGTTTTATTCATAAATATGATATAATTTCTTAAAGAGGTAATTTATGAATATAGAAAAATTAAATAATAAAATTTTAATTATAAAAGACAAATCTAAAAAAAGTATATTAAAAAAAATCAATGAACAAAATAAATTAATTAATGTAAAAATAATTACATTAAGTGAACTAAAAAAGAAATATTTTTTTGATTACACAAAAGAAACTATATATTATGTAAGTAAAAAATATAATGTAGTACCAGATGTAGCAAAAATTT
>JAZUBJ010000066.1:0-12992 GCA_045638445.1 Bacilli bacterium
TACTTCAAGAGTTTTGTGATATTATGAGTGGTAAACATAATTTCAGAAGTTTTACATCTGATAAAGATAGAACTGATTATGAACGTGATGTTAAAATTAGTTATAAGATTAATAATAAAATATTATATTTAAAGTTTGAATCTAGTGGCTTTTTAAGATATATGATTCGTAATATTGTTGGTTTATTAATTGAAATAAATGATGGTAAGAAGAGTATAAATGATATTGATAAAATATTTAAATCTCTTGATAGATGTTCACTTGGTCGTGTTGCTAATAGTGAAGGGTTATATTTAAATAAGATTGAATTTATGTAAGGGAAGATTTTTTATCTTCCTTTTTTTTATTTGCTTTGATATAATTATATTAGAATAGAAGGGTAGTGTTTTTATATGCTTGGAAAAATTAAGACAATAAGTAAAAATAGTGCTGTTGTAGAAATAAATAAAGATGGTGGTCAAACAAAAGATTTGATTAATCTTCATGTTGTTTTTGAAGACAATGATAAAAAAATACTTGGAGAAATTGATTCTATTTTAGAGGATACTATTAAAATTACATTTTTAGGAGAACTTACTGATAATGATTTTATTGGTGGTTTAATTAAAAAACCTAGTTTAGATGCTAATATTAGAATTATAAATGAGCAAGAATTAAAAATTTTAACTGGTAGTGAGGAGAGGGGATTAAGACTTGGTGTTTCTCCCTTATACAATGAATTTCCTTTAAATGTTAATATAGATGAATTATTTTCAAATCATACTGCTATTTTTGGTAATACTGGTAGTGGTAAAACTTATGGTATATGTAGAATAATTCAAAATATTTTTCCAAATTCTCAAACTATTCCTTATAAAGCTAATTTATTTATATTTGATTCTTATGGTGAATATATAAATGCTTTTAAAGATTTGAATAAAAATAATCCTTATTATTCATTTAAAGTTATTACAACAAGTCCTAAAAAAGATTATGAAAAATTGAATATACCGGTTTGTTTACTAGATTTAGAAGATATTCTTAATTTACTTGAAGCAACTAATTTCAGTCAAATTGCGATGGTTGAGACTGCTCTTGCTTATGTTAAGATGTTTGCTCGTGAAGATAATGAAGCAATTGATTTTAAAAATCACATTCTTGCTAAAGCGATTATTTCTATTATGTATACAAATCAAACTGCTGCTAGAATAAGAGATCAAATATTTGAAATATTAAGTGAAACAAGTACAGATAATTTGGCTCTTGATACTGAAGTACCTGGTATTGGATTTACTCGTAAATTTAGAAATTGTTTTGATATAGATAGTGAAGGAAGATTTGCTGAACATAAAATTATTTCTGATTATATAAAACAATTTATTGATGAAGAGAGAGAATGGAATTTTAATGCAGAGGGTGTATATTATAGTCTTAAAGATTTAGAGACTGCGCTTAACTTTACTTTATATAGTGAAAGATATTTACTTAATGAAGCGATGTATGATTCTGCGATGAGTTTAAAAGTTAAATTACATGATTTAGTAACTCGTAGTAATGGGCAATTCTTCTCTGGAGATAGTTATATTACTTTAGATCAATATATTAAAAAAATACAAATTAATGGTAATAAGAAAAGTCAAATTGTTAACTTCAATTTAGAAGATGTTGATGATAGATTTGCTCGTAGTATAGTTAAAATATTTGGACGTATGTTCATGAAATATACTAAAGGACTTGAAAATAGAGCGTCTTTTCCAATTCATATGATTTTAGAAGAAGCACATAGATATGTTCTTGAAGGAGACGATAAAGCTTTATTTGGATATAATATATTTGAAAGAATTGCTAAAGAAGGTAGAAAATATGGTCTTTTATTAAATTTAATTACTCAAAGACCAACTGATTTAAATGAAAATGTTATTAGTCAATGTGCTAATTTCTTAATATTTAAAATTAATCATCCTGCTGATTTAGAATATATTTCTAAGAGTGTTCCTAATATGAGTGAGGATGTAGTTGAAAAACAAAAAACATTGCAAGCTGGTACTTGTGTTGCGTTTGGTAGAATATTTAAAATACCAATGATTGTTAAGATGGAGAAGGCTGACCCACCTCCAACAAGTGCTAACTGTGATATATATGGTAACTGGATGGTAAGACTTAAACAATAGGATAAAGAATAAATAAGGAGAGGATAATTATGTTTGATATGGGTGATCACTTTAGAATTGATATAACAAGATGTAAAACACCTGCTGCGTGTGTATTTAGAGGTAATAATTATAGAATTAGTGTTTTATCTGATTCTTTGATTAGATTTGAATTTAATCCATCAGGTAATTTTAATGATTATCCTACCTTATTTGCATATAATAGATCTTTTAGTCAACCTAAACTTAGTGTTGAGGAAGATAATCAAATTATACAAATAAAGAATGAGAAGTTTACGATTGAGTATCATAAAGAGAAACCTTTTGTTGGTACTAGTATTTATCCTGAACAAAATTTAAAAGTTGTTGTTAATGATAGCGGTAAGACATGGTACTTTAATCATCCTGAAGCAAGAAATTTAAAAGCTACTGCTTATAGTTTAGATAATGTTTCATCAACAAATTTGGGAAAGGGACTTTTTTCTCTTGATGGATTTGCAAGTATTGATGATTCAGTAACTCCAATTATTAATGAAGCGGGTAATTTGTTACTTCCTCAAAAGGGTATAGTTGATACATATTTATTTGTGTATAATAACGATTTTGGTGTTGGATTAAGGGATTATTTTAATCTAACAACACTTCCACCTTTAATTCCAAGATATGCTCTTGGTGTATGGTGGGCTAAAAATGAACAATATAATGAAGATGGTATTAAAGATATAATTAATTCATTTAGAAAAAATCATATTCCATTTTCTGTTTTATTACTTGGTGATTATGCTAGAACTAAAAATAAATATTCTAATTTGAGTTTTTCTTTAGATAAGAATATTTTTCCTAGTACTGTTGCTTTGAGTAATTATTTACATATGAATAATGTGTTTTTAGGAGTTAATACTCTTACTGATGGTGTACTTAGTATAGAGGAAGAAAATCATAATGAGTTTATTAAATTATATGATCAAGATACTGATAAGAATATTCCTTTAAATGTATTTGATTCTAAAATTATGAATGGTTTTTTAAAAGGGATTATTACTCCTTATTTAAATAATGGTATAGATTTTTTATGGATTGATGATAATAAGATTGAAAATGCTTATAGAAATCATATTATGAATTATTATTTATATAAGAATTTTTATGCTAGTGTTATGAAGAGAAGTTTAATCTTATCTAGAAATTTTGGTATTGCTCCTCATAAATATAGTATTTTGTATTCTGGTAAGACTAAGATAAGTTGGAAGACTTTAGCAACTTTACCAGAATTTAATTCATCATCTTCTAATATTGGTGTTTCTTGGTGGAGTCATGATATAGGTGGTTTTGCTGGTGGTACAGAGGACCCTGAACTTTATATGAGATATGTTCAACTTGGTGTATATAGTCCAATACTTAGACTTTCTAGTGAAGGTGGTAAGTATTATAAGAGAGAACCTTGGAGATGGGATGCTAAGACTAATGGAATAGTTCGTGATTATTTAAATTTAAGACATCAATTAATTCCGTATTTATATAGTGAAGCTAAAAAGTATTCTACTTATGGTAGTACTTTAATTCAACCTTTGTATTATAAGTATCCTCAAACTTATGATGAACCACTTTATAGAAATGAATATTATTTTGGTAGTGAGTTATTTATAGCTCCGATTACAACTGCTAAAGATAGTATTATGAATAGAGCTGTTCATAGGTTATTTCTTCCAAATGGTGTATGGTATGATTTTAAGACAGGTAAAAAGTTTATTGGTGGAAGACGTTATGTAACATTTTATAAGGATGAAGATTATCCTGTATTTGCTAAAACAGGTGCTATTATTCCAATGGCAGTTTTAGATCCTAATAAGTTAAATGATACAAGTTCTCCTAAAAAATTAGAGATACATATTTTTCCAGGTAGAAGTAATACATATAAATTATATGAAGATGATGGATATTCATTTAAATATAAACAAGGTTATAGTTTTACTACTGAAATTAATTATTATTATAAGGAAAATGATTTTTCTGTTTCACTTGAACCACTTGAGGGAAAAGCTGGTGTTATTCCTGAGAAACGTGATTATAGAATTAGATTTAGAAATACTAAATATACAGATGGTGTTCAAGTATTCTGCGATCAAATAAATGTTCCTTATAGAAGATTTATTGAAGATAATGATTTTATTATTGAGTTTGATAATATACCAACATCTTCTAAAATATTTGTTTATTGTAAGGGACAAGATATTGAAATAGATGCATCTCGTGTTATAAATGATGATTTAGTTGGAATCATTAGTGATTTAACAATATCTACTGAATTAAAGGAAAAAATAGATGAAATTATATTTAGTCCTGAGAGTATTGATTCTAAGAGAATTGCTATTCGTAAACTTAGATTTAAAGGTTTACCATCATTATTTATTAAGATGTTTATGAAATTATTTGAATATTTAGCTGAAATTTAAAAAGAAATTTTATATTTCTTTTTTCTTTTGTTGTAATTTAAAAATATTTGTTGTATAATTTAAGCATATTTTGATGACGGGAAGAGTAGTAAATATATTAATTATTTATAGAGAGTTAGTGGTTGGTGAAAACTAATAATATGTATATATTGAACTTGCTTTTCATAGAAATAACGTATGTTGGCGTTAACAACTAAAGATGCATAAAACTTTATGAATTAAGGTGGTACCGTGGGTAATCTCATCCTTAAGTTATAAAGTTTTTATTTGTTTTAAAGGAGTGTTTATGAAATTTATTAGTGATTTTATGTTATTATTTTTGTTAATATTTTTATTTGAATTATTTTATGTGAATAAATTTAAAAAAGATTTTAATAAATTAAAAGAAACAGACCCTGTTGTTATATTTGTGCTCAGATATAATATAGATTTAAGTAAGGTAAGTTATGTTTATTTAAATAATGTACTAGCTTTTGTAAATTCATTTATAATTTCATTAACTGCTACGATAATAACAAATATTGATAATTTTTTATTAGCATTAGCTATTTGTTTTATAGTTTTATGTTGTTTACTATATATTTTATATGAATTGACAGGTAAATATTTTAAAAAATTAGAAACAAAAGAGAAAGTTGTTAGAAAGAGAAGAAAGAAAAGAAAAAATAAACAAAGTGAAGGTGAAAAAAATGTATAATTTTAAAGAAGTTGAAAGTAAATGGCAAAAGAAGTGGGATGAAAATAAAACTTTTAGAACTTTAAATGAATATGACAAGAAAAAGTTTTATGGTTTAGTTGAATTCCCTTATCCAAGTGGTGCTGGTATGCATATTGGACATGTTAAAGCATATGCTGGACTTGAAGTTATTTCAAGAAAAAGAAGAATGCAAGGATATAATGTTTTATATCCAATTGGTTTTGATGCATTTGGTTTACCAACAGAAAACTATGCTATTAAAACTAATACTCATCCAAGAAAAGTAACAGATAAAAATATTGAAGTATTTACAAATCAATTAAAGAAAGTAGGATTTTCTTTTGATTATGATAGAGCAATTGATACTACTGATACTAATTATTATAAATGGACTCAATGGATTTTCTTAAAAATGTTTGAGAATGGTCTTGTTTTTAGAGATAAGACTTTAGTTAATTATTGTCCTAGTTGTAAAGTTGTTCTTTCTAATGAAGATTCTCAAGGTGGTAAATGTGATATTTGTCATAGTGAGGTTGTTCAAAAAGAAAAAGATGTTTGGTATTTGAGAATTACTGATTATGCTGAGAAGTTACTTGAGGGTCTTAAAGACGTTGATTACTTACCAAATATTATGACTCAACAAGAAAATTGGATTGGTAAGAGTACAGGGGCTTTTGTTAATTTTGGTTTAGATAATGTAGATGAAAAATTAAAAGTTTATACTACAAGACCGGATACTTTATTTGGTGTGACATTTATGGTTATTGCTCCAGAACATCCAATTATTGATAAATATAAAGATCAAATTAGTAATTATGATGAGCTTGTTAATTATAGAGAAGAAGCTAAGAAGAAAACTGAATTTGAAAGAGTTGAATTAAATAAAGAAAAAACTGGTGTTAAGATTGATGGATTTATGGCTATTAATCCAGTTAATGAAACAAAGATACCAGTATATGTATCAGATTATGTAATGATGGGATATGGAACTGGTGCTATTATGGCTGTTCCTGCTCATGATAGTCGTGATTATGAATTTGCAAGTAAATTTAATATTCCAATTATTGAAGTTATTAAAGGTGGAGACATTTCAAAAGAAGCGTATGCTGGTGATGGAGAAATGGTTAATTCTGATTTCTTAAATGGAATTGAAAATAAAAAAGATGCTATTGCAAAAATGCTTGAATTTTTAGCAGATAAGATGATTGGTGAAAAAGCTACTCAATATAAAATGAAAGATTGGGCATTTAATAGACAAAGATATTGGGGAGAACCAATTCCAATTGTACATTGTCCTGTTTGTGGTGATGTTGCTGTTCCATATGAAGAATTACCATTAAGACTTCCTGAAGTAGAAAACTTTGAAGTTGGTACAGATGGTGAAAGTCCACTTGCTAAGATTCCTGAGTTTGTTAATTGTAAATGTCCTAAATGTGGTAGTGACGCAAAACGTGAAACTGATACAATGCCTCAATGGGCTGGTTCTAGTTGGTATTATTTAAGATATATTGATCCAAATAATAGTGAATGTTTAGCTGACCCAGAAGCTTTAAAATATTGGTTAGAAGTTGACTGGTATAATGGTGGAATGGAACATGTTACAAGACACGTTATTTATTCTAGATTTTGGCATCATTTCTTATATGATATTGGAGTTGTTCCTACTAAAGAACCATATGCTAAGAGAACTAATCAAGGTTTAATTCTTGGTAGTGATGGTGAGAAGATGAGTAAGAGTAGAGGTAATGTAATAGATCCACTTGATATTATAAGCGAGTTTGGTGCTGATGCTCTTAGAAGTTATATCATGTTTATGGGAGATTATGCTGCTGATTGTCCATGGAATGATAATGGAATTAAAGGTATAAGTAGATTTTTAGATAGAGTTTATAATTTACAAAATAAATTAAATGATAATGAAGGATATACTAAGGAACTTGAAAATATTATTCATAAAACTATTAAAAAAGTTTCAAATGACATTGAAAATATGAAATTTAATACAGCAATTTCTGCATTAATGATTATGATTAATGAATATGATAAAGTAGAAACTATTAGTAAAGATGATTATTTAGTTTTAATTAAACTTTTAAATCCAATTGCTCCTCATGTTACTGAAGAAATTAATGATGTAGTATTACATAATCCTGAACTTGCATATAGTGCTTGGCCAGAATATGATGAAGAGAAGACAATTGATAATGAAGTTAGTATCGCAGTTAGTGTTAATGGTAAACTAAGAAGTACTATTAAAGTAGGTGTTGATATGGATAAAGAAGAATTAATTAAGATTGCTAAAGAACAAGAAAATGTTAAAAAATATATTGATGGACATGATATTATTAAAGAAATTGTTGTTCCAAATAAAATAGTGAATATAGTTGTAAAGTAAGATTTATTCTTACTTTTTTCTTTTTTATGGTATAATTTTCATATAGTAGGTGAAATATGAAATCGTATATAGAGTTAAATGATGAAGAGAAAAAACAGCTTGAAGAGTTAATTAATGAAGTAAGATTATTGTTACCAGATTATTTAGAACTTTTTTCATCTGAAAAGTTAGATTCGTCTAATAATATAGTTCTTAAGACTAAACAAGATTATGATAATGATAAAAATTTATTATTGAGATTAATTGAAGATAAGAGAAAAGATGGGTTTATTAATAAAGAAAAATCTAAGGAACTAAAAAAAGCAGTTATTGTTTTATTTACTGAATTTATAAGAATTTCTCCAAAGAAAAGTATTGAAATTAAGGAAGAAGAACCTTTAAAAGATGTTATTGAAGAAGTTAGTGATTCTGGTAAAGATGAACATGAATATAGAAGTGTTAACGGCTTGAAAATGAATGTTGGTGAGTTATATGCATTAGTTCATGGTACATATATTAAAATACCTGAAAAGATACTATATAGACTTGTTGATATTCCAGGTGATGAGGAAAAGCAGAGACTTCAGTATTTTATAACTAATGATGATGAGATTGATTTTATACGTGAAGATGATATAAAAATAACAAAATAGGTTTTGTTGTTGGGGTTATAGCTATTATAGTTTTAATTGTTATATTTGTTCTTGTTTCGTTGTTAAATGATAAAGATAAAAATGTTGAAAAGATTGAATTTGAACAAGTAACTGCTTATTCAAATAAAATGACAGACACGATTGAAAAAGCTAAAACTATGGAATTATATGAAGCAAAGTCATTTGTTGTTTCTGAAATATATGATACTAATGAATTATATGGTGGAAAGTGTGAAAAGTATGATGTAGTTTCTGCTAAAATTAAATATGATTAAGTAGTATTTATACTACTTTTTCTTTGGTATCAAAAATGATACACAACATTTGCATATAAATACATTATTTGTTATTATCAAAGTAATGTGTAAAGGAGAATCTGCTATGAATAAAGAGGATTTAATAGAGTACAAGAAAAAGCTTGCTGAGTTAAGTGAAAAAGAAAAAAAGTTGAGAGATTTAGAATTAAGAAAGTATGCCACAGGTGAATTGCAAGGTCCACCAGTAGGATATGCAAGTATTGATAAACCTTGGTTAAAACATTTTGATGATAATGGAATATTAAGAGAAATACCTAATTGTAGTGCATATGAATATCTGTGTTCTTGTAATAAAGATTATTTGAATCAAACAGCTTTAAATTATTATGATAAAGAAATTACTTATAAAGAATTATTTGATTTAATTGATAAGGCTGCAACATCATTTGTAAAAAAAGGAATAAAAAAGGGAGATGTTGTTTCTGTTGTAGATATGATAAATCCCGAACTTGTTATAACGCTTTATGCTTTAAATAAAATAGGTGCAGTTATTAATTTAATTGATGTAAGATATTCAGGTGAAAAATTGACTAAATGTATTAATGATGTTGATTCTAAAATGTTAATTGTTATGGATAATTTTTTAGAAAATATCAATGATGTAAAAGATGAAATTAAAGTTGACAATGTAGTTTTTGTTTCTCCTTATAATTCTATTCCAGCAGTTAAAAAATCTATTGCTACATTTATGGATCGAAAAAATCAAAGTAAATATAAGAAGATAAAAAGTGAATTATCAAAGAAATTCAATGTCTCTGATTGGAATGAATTTATAAGTTCTGATAGTATTATTTATTTTGGTAATGATAATCAAGATAAGTCTGATGAAATTGCTGCTTTTGTTCATACGGGTGGTACGACAGGTGTTTCAAAAATAGTTAAATTGTCAAATAGAAATTTTAATGCTATGCCTGTACAATTTGAGGCTTTTAACACTTACAAAAGAAATGATACTTTTTTAGATGGGATTGTTCCCTTTGTTGCTTATGGAGTTTTAGGTGCACTTCATTTGCCATTATGTTTAGGATTAAAAAATATTTTAGCTCCTTTAATAACGCCCGAAGAATTTACTAAATTTATGATTAAATATCAACCTAATAATACTTTGTCTATACCAACATATTGGGATGACTTTTTTGAAAATGATAAAGTAAAAAAGATGGATTGGTCAAGTTTGAAACATCCAGGTTCAGGTGGTGATGCTACTTCTCCTGATAAAGAGAGAAAGAGTAACGAATTTTTTTCTTCTCATAAATCAAATGCGGTAATAGAACTTGGTTATGGTATGACAGAAGTAGGTAGTGCTGCTACTGCATGTGTTGGAGATGTAAATAGAGAGGTAAGTGTTGGAGTTCCTCTTGTGAATAATAATTTGAAGATAGTAGATCCTGAGAGTGGAGATGAATTGTTAACTGGAGAAATCGGTGAAGTGTGTCTTGCAGCACCAACAATGATGCTTGGTTATTTAAATAATAAAGCAGAGGAAGATAAAGTTATAAAAAATGAGGATGGAATTAGATGGATTCATTCAGGTGACTTAGGTTATGTTGATAAAGATGGATTTTTGTATATTGTTGGAAGAATTAAGAGAATGATTATAAGGGGAGGATTTAAACTTTATCCTTCTGAAATTGAAAATTCTATTTTAAAATGCGATATGATTTCTCAATGTTGCGTTGTGTCTACATCTAGTGAAATGTTTGGTACAGAACCAGTTGCTTATGTCGTTCTTAAAGATGGGGTATGTTATGATGAAAGTGAACTTAAAGATTTTCTTTTAAATCACTGTAAAAAAGAACTTCCTGAATATTCCATACCTTATGACATTGTTGTTATAGATAAAATGCCTTTAACTTCTGTTGGTAAAGTAGATTATAAAAAACTGGAATCTGATTATGAAGAAAACAAAAAATTAGTTTTTAAAAACTTTTAATAATTTTAAATATATGATATATTATTTATAGAATAAAGAGGTGTTTGATATGAATGGAATTAATCCAACGATATATTTTACTGTTTTAAGTGCCATATATTTAGTTGTTGTTTCTATTATGCTTTTTGTGAAGAAAAAAAGTGATATTAAAGAAGTTAAACTTTTTAAAACGATGGTTTTAGCTAGTTTTCTTTCTGTTACATTTGAATTATTGTTAACTTTTTTTGCATCTAGTAGTAATGCTATTTTATTAGATGTAATTGGAAAAATTTATTTAATAACGATAATTGTTTGGAATACAGTATTTACTTATTATGCTATAAGTGTTCCTTATAATGATGGTAATGATGAATTAATTAAAAAATTAAAAATATTTATTTTTGTTTTATCTGTGTGTTGTGGTTTTTTCTCTTGTGTATTACCACTTCATTATAGTTATAATAATGGACTAATTGAATATTCATATGGTCCGGCTGTAAATGTTGTTTCTATTTATTTCGTAGTTGAAGTTTTATTTATATTTTTAGTTTTAATTAAAAATTTAAAAAAGACGTTTAATCAAAGATATTATCCATTGTATATATTTTTGGTGTTAGGTATTTTGGTTATTTGTATACAAAAAAATAATCCTGAATTTTTATTTTTAAACTCATTACAAGTTTTAATTATTGTTTTAATGTATTTTACAATAGAAAATCCTGATGCTAAAATAGCAGAACTAGAAGCGCAAGCAAAACTTGCTGCTATTAATGCTAGTAAAGCTAAGAGTGAGTTTGTTGCTAGTATGTCTCATGAACTTAGAACACCTTTAAATGCGATTATTGGTTTAAGTGAGGATATTGAGTCATTTAAACATTCTGTTCCTGAAGATGTTCGTGAAGATAGTGAAGATATTATAAATGCTTCAAATACTTTACTTGAGATTGTTGGTAATATTTTAGATATCTCTAAAATTGAGAGTGGTAAGTTAGAAATTGTTAATACTTATTATAATCCTCGTGAAGAATTTGAAAGTTTAAGTAAGATTATGAGAACTAAGGTTGCTGAGAAACCTATTGATTTCATTATTAGTATTTCTCCTAATATTCCTAAAGTTTTATATGGAGATAGACTTAGAATTAAACAAATTATAAATAATTTCTTAAGTAATGCGATTAAGTATACTGAGAGAGGTCAAGTTGAATTTAAAGTTGATTGGATATGTGAATCTAATGCTTTAGATATATCTGTTCGTGATACTGGTAATGGTATTAAAGAAGAAGATAAAGATAAGTTATTTGCTAAATTTGAAAGACTTCAAGTTGAAAAAGTTTCTTCTGTTCAAGGAACTGGTCTTGGTTTATCAATTACTAAAGATTTAATTGAACTTATGAATGGTACTTTAGATGTACAAAGTGAGTATAAAAAAGGTAGTATATTTAGAGTAATGATTCCTCAAGTAATTGGTAGTGAAGAAGAATTAAATAAATTAAAAGAACAACTTGCTTTTGATGAAATTAATATTGATTATTCTGGTAAAAAGTTATTAATTGTAGATGATAATGAACTTAATATTAAAGTTTTAAATAAAGCGATCAAAGGTTATAATTTCTTAGTTGATGAAGCTCATAATGGTAAAGAGTGTATTGAGAAAATTAATCAAGGTAATACTTATGATTTAGTTTTACTTGATATATTAATGCCTGTTATGGGTGGAGAAGAAACAATTAAACATTTAAAATCTTTCCCTAATTTTAAAACTCCAGTTATTGCATTAACTGCTGATGCTATGAGTGGTGCTGAAGATAGATATAAATCAATGGGATTTGATGGATATATGGCAAAACCTTTTTCAAGAGAGATGATTGCTAAAAAATTGTATTCTGTGTTTGGTAGTGGAAACTCTAATGTTGTTAGTACTCCTCAAGTTGTAACTTCTCAAGTGGCAACTCCTCAAATGGTTGCACCTCAAGTAGCACAAGGTCAAGTTTTAACTCAACCTCCACAAGTACAAGCACAAAGAGTGGTTATAGAAAACATGGTTATAAATGAAAATCCTGTTATTGTTAATACTCAAGGAGAAAATGTAGATATTCAAAATAAATAAGTACGAATTAATTCGTACTTTTTTTATATAATGTATTATGAAAAAATATGAAATAAATATATTTGAAAATATGATTCATATAAAAAATTATAAAAAAATATGTAGTATAAGTGATGAAATAATATGTATCGAATTATTTGAATTTTTAGTAAAAATAAAGGGAAAATCTTTAATAATAGTTGGTATTGATGAATTTGAGATATGTATTAATGGATTAGTTTATAATATAGAGTTTTTATATGAATAGAAAAGTTAGAATAGAAGTTAAAACTAATTATGATTTGGTTTCTTTTCTTATTGAGAAGAATATTTTTTATAATGAGTTTTATCATGAAAAAGATATTTATAAA
>JAZUBJ010000067.1:0-8581 GCA_045638445.1 Bacilli bacterium
CTTCTTTATTATTTATATGTTCAGTTACTCTTTGAATCACTGTATCTAGTGTTACTGATTTTAAGAATTTTAATTCATACATGAATTTTATATTTTTTAATTTATTTAAATCCTCGCTTATTACACATTTTTTATCTTTTAAATAATAATATTTAGGACAATGTATACCTACAATATCAAATATTCTTTTTCCTATTAACTCTTTTAATGCTTCTTCTTCATTACAAAATTTTACATAATATGAACCAGTACTTAAATTAACATTATGAACATTTAAAGGTTTTTTTGTTAAATTATCTATTGCTTCATAATCTTTATTTGTTAATGAAATCATTTTAATTCCTTTTTAGTTTGTTGACTACTAATATATAATTTATAAATAGATATATAATTTTTTACATATTTATAAAATAATTTTCTTTTTTCTTTAAACTTACAATTGTTTTCTTTTTCTATACTATTCATAATCATATATACATTTTTTGGAGTAAATTTTTGTAAATAATAATGAATTAATTCTCTTTGATTATCACTTAAATTATTTATAAAGAAATTAAATTCACTTTCATGTGAATATGAAACGAAAGCCACGTGACTTTTTGATGGAAATGCTACTGGTCTTGATGCATGGTAAAAGTCTTCAAGCATAAGTTCATTATCTAATACAACTAGTCTTGCATTGTTGTTTTTATCTACTGAGAAACCATAGTTATCTGAATGTCTATCAGAGTTTCCAAATAAAATATCCATAAAATGCATTATATTTATTTGAATACATAACTCATCATAGTTATTAAATTTTTTTGCTACATTGTGAAGTTCTCCAAGATTATATATATCAGCATATTCAGTTGCTTGTTTAAAGTTTTCATATTTTTTTGCTAAGTCAGTAGATACTATACAATTTTTTTCTTTGTAAAATGCATAATCTGCTGATGCTATTCCTACTATATCAAATATTTTTTTACCAAATAATTCTCTAAATACTCCAGTGTTTCCGCTAAATTTTGCATAACATGGACCACTGCTTAAATCAACTTTTATTGTTCTATCCCATTGATCTGGTATCAATTTTAATTTATCTTCTTCTGTTAGTTTTAACATAATAAAGCCCCCTCTTTATTGGGTACATATTATATCATAAAATAACGTTTTTGTCCATAATGATAGGCACAAATAAAAAATACATCTTTCGATGTATTTTTTTATTACATTTCTTTCATGTAACCTATATTTTTTTCTTTATTTGGATCAAATCCTAAATTACTAAAACTAGCAACTATTCCATAAATACCGCATGTTATTAATGAAATTCCAAAATATGCACCTACTCTACATTTATATCCAGCTGGTTTTAAACTAGTATTATTAATAATTAATGCTCCAATCCATCCTAAGAAAAATGTTAGTGCAAATCTTACTCCATTTTTACCATCATTTGCTGGTGCAGCAGATACTCCAGGATTTTGAACTCCCATATTTGGAGTTGATGCTACTTCTGGTGCAGCTGGCACTTCAGGAGTTGGCACTTGATTTACTCCATTATTCATATCTTCATTCATAAATTGTACTTCCTTTCTTATTATTAATTCAATTATACTATTATTTTTTTAAAATTGAAACATTTTATTTAATATTAATATTTACTATTTCACAATGACTTCCGACTCTCATAGGCATTGACCAAGTACCTACACCACTAGATACAATTACATGAGTACCAGAATTATTATAGTATCCATAATCAACTTCATACATTAAATCAGTTACAATGTTAGCTGGAAATAATTGTCCTCTATGAGTATGTCCCGACAATATTAAATCAACTTTTTCATTATATTCATCTATATACATTGGATTATGTTCAAGCATAATTATTGGTAAATCGTAATCTAATTTTTCATCTATATTACTTCTTTCTATATTTTCTTTATATCCACCTATAGGAGTTTCATCAAGTCTTCCAAAAATAACTAATTTATTATCAATTATTTCGCTTTCATCCATAAGTACTTTAATATTACTTTTATTTAGTAAATCAAGCATTTTATCAAATGTTTTTCCTGAGTCATGATTTCCAAGAGATGCGTATACTCCATACTTTGTTTTTATACTACCTAAGTCTTTTATTACTTTTTCAGGATTTTTTATTGCATAATAATCGTTATCAAATATATCACCGGTTATTAATAGTAAATCTGCATTTTTAGAATTTATTTCTGAAACAATTTTAGATAGTCTTTTTTCAGAGTTTACTGCACCTAGGTGTAAATCACTTATCATTATGATATTAATGTCCAAATTGTCTTCTTTTGAGTTAATTTCGATATCATATGAAACATTTTTAATATTATTAGCATTTACTAAACCATATATAAAAGTACACAATGTCATAACAAATATAAAGATTCCACTATATAATCTAATATTTTCTATTTTAAACTTAATTAGATTAATACATATAATAATTAAATCTGCTAATATACAAAACAAGAATATATAAATGTAAAAACCCATCACATATGAACTTATATATTTCAAAAACTCTTTTATTCCATCACTAATTGTAAACATACTTCTTAAAAATCCAAGTATCATGAGTAATGTTAAAATTACAAATATACTAATGCATATAATTTTATTTATTTTAGGAAAGATAATTTTTATACACTGAAACATTCTAATTCCTAAATAATAATTTATAACTCCAAATATTAATAACATAAAAATGATTGCAAATATTGCCATAAAACTACCTCTTTATATATTAAAAGTATATCATAGTTTACTTACTTTTTATTATGTTTAATATTTCTTTTAACAATAATAAAGAGACACTTATTTTCCTAAGTATCTCTTCATTCATATAAATTATTTCTTTAACTTAATAAATTCACACTTTGAATATTAGACAAATTTTAGCATAAATGAATTATATATTTTAATTCATATAATGTAAAGTTGAACCTAACAAAAAAGAAAGTGACAATACTTACTTTCTTTTTAAAGTTAAATCTTCATTTTTTATTTTATCTATGTATGAAAGTATTTCTTTTTTGTCACTACTTACAAAATAATAGTCTCTTACATATTCTTTTGCAAATTTTTCGTTATATATTTTTTCTACAAATGAAAGTAGTTCATCATAGAATCCTTCACAATTGTAAATAATTATTTCTCTATTATGTTCATGGCATCTTTTACTTTCTATTGCTGTGAATAATTCATATGCACTTCCAAATCCACCTGGTAAGAATAAAAGTACATCACTTTCTCTTATTAATCCGTCTGTTCTTTCATTAACATTTTTAGTTATTATTTCTTCAGTACATTTTAGATCTTCAAAATCTTTTACATATGCTTCTGGACAAATTCCAACAATTCCTCTTTCATGATTTAATGCACTCATATATGCATCTGACATTATTCCAGAATTGCATGCTCCGAATACTAAATCATTTTCTTGTTCAAATAATTCATCTAATAATATTTTTGAATCTTCTCTATATTTATTTGGGATATCTTCTGATGCTGAGCATCCTACGAATATTCTCATTACTTCACCTCACTTTTATTATATCAAATAAAAAGAGAAAATTAAATTTTCTCTATTTTCATAAAGTTTGTTGTTTTTGCATTATTTGGGAATCCACCTGTGATTACAATTAGATCATTTTCTTTTATATCTGTGAATTCTTTTGCTCTTATAATTGCATCTTCTACAATTTCATCAGTTGATTCATATTCTTTTGTTATAACTGGATATACTCCTGAATTTAATGCTAAACCTCTTGCTACTTTTTCACTTGGTGTATTTGCTAAAATTAAACTTCTTGGTCTTAAGTTACTTATTAATCTTGCTGTTCTTCCACTCATTGTAGCTGCAACAATTAATTTTGTATTTAATAAATTACTTGTATCTACAACACTTGCTGCAATTGCTTCTGAAATTTCATCTACAACTGTATTTTTTTGAATTGTATATTCTAAATGTTTTTCTGCTTCTTCACAAATATTTGCCATATATTTAACAGTTTCGCTTGGGAATTTTCCAGTTGTTGTTTCACCACTTAACATAACAGCATCTGTTCCATTAATTACGGCGTTTGCTATATCTGATACTTCTGCTCTTGTTGGTCTTGCATTTTTCTTCATTGATTCTAACATTTCAGTTGCAACTATACAGAATTTTCCTTGACGTCTACATTCTTTAATAATAGCTTTTTGTAGGAATGGAATTTGTTCCATTGGCGCTTCTACTCCTAAGTCTCCACGAGCAACCATAATACCATCTGATAATTCAACTATTTCTTTTAAGTTATCTATACCTGTTGTACTTTCAATTTTAGAAATTATTTTTATATCACTATTTTCTTCTTCAATTATTTTTTTTGCTTTTAATAAATCATCTTTTGTTGATACGAATGATAATGCTAGAAAATCTCCATCATGATTACATGCATATCTTATATCTGCATCATCTTCTTCAGATATAAATGGAATATCTAAGTGAACTCCTGGTGCACTTAAACTTTTTTTATTTCCAAGAATTCCTCCATTTATTATTTTACAAGTTACTCCATCTTCTTCTTTTGAAATAACTTCAATTTTCATAAGTCCATTTTCAAGTAATACAACATTTCCTACTTGTAATGATTCTACTGCACTTGAATGATTTACACTAAATCTTTCTTCATTTCCTAGTACTTCTTCTTTTACTATTCTAATAGTTTTTCCTTCTACTAAATTAATAGAATCATTTTCAAGCATTCCATTTCTAAATTCTGGTCCTTTTGTATCATATAAAATTCCTATATGTTTTCCTGTAATTTCTCTTACTTTTTTTACTGTGTTAACTACGTTTTCTTTTTCTTCTAATGTAGCATGAGAAAAGTTTATACGTGCAACATTCATTCCATTATTTACCATATTACACATTACATCTACATCACAACTAGATGGTCCAATACTACATATTATTTTTGTCTTTTTCATTACTTCTCTCCTTCTTTCTAAATTTACGCCTGGTATAATATATCATAATTTTTTTTCTAACTCAAGATTAAATTTTTATTAATATTACACCTAATATTATTAATATTGCAGCTATTATTTTTTGATAAATTTTTGTTTTGTTTTTTGATACAAAATATTCATATATTGTATTTAATATCGCAGTTAGTGTTAATAGTGGTGCTACTACACTAACATTTCCTATTTGATATGCTCTTACTGATGATATTAACATTATGCACCAAGTAAAGGCTGATATTAAGAAATCTATTTTATTATATCTTTTAAATTCTTTTTTTATTTCTTGAAGTGAATGTCTTTCAAATATAAATATTAATAATGCTGGGGCGCTTACTGTAATAATTGTATATATTCCTAAATTAAAATTATCACTTATATTTACATTTATAAGCATTGCTATTGCAAATAAGAAATTTGATATTAATGACATTATAAAATACTTATTAATTTTAAATTTTCCTGATTCGAAAGTTAGTAGTACATTTGCAAATATTATTATAATTGATCCTATTATTTTTTTTAATACAATTTCTTCATTCAAAAATATGAATCCTAGTATTATCAAAAATACTGTTGATAGTTGTTTTAACATACTAAATACACTTGGATCTAATCCATATCTTGCTTCAATATTTAATCTATCTGTTAGTGCGTATATTATTACAACTATACCTAATATAATTAAACTTTCTACTGGTGGAAATTTCATTTCAAATAATGGTATAAATAAAATTGCAAATAACGCTGTAAATATTTCTAATAATATAGTTAAACTTCCTGCATTTTTCATTTTTCTATTTGCTTTTTTAAATGTTTGAGCAAATATTACTGCACTTACTAAATAAACTATTACCCAAAACAACCAGTTATTCATTAGTTTCATATTATTCTCCTTAAAAAAAAGAAGATATTAATCTTCTTCATCACCATATTTAATTTCAATTATTAATGAATAAATTTCATAAATAAATATTAAGAAACATGGTACAAGTACTAGGAATAAGAATCCCCATTTTGATGTTGTGATTGATAAGAATCCTCCAATTTTAGGATGTTTTTCAACTGCTTCTCCTAATACAAATTTGATATCAAATGTACTACCATTTTCAAATGATATTGCATTTTCATCTGGATATAATTTTCCAACAGTACCGATTTCTACAAATGTATTTCCATATGCATCTACTCTTACTGCAAAAATTTCATCTCCTACTTCTACTTTATCTGCGTATCCTAGTCCTTTTGTAAAACCTCTATTTTCTACAACAACTAAATCACCTTTATCATAGTTTTCTGAATATATTTTGTCAGTCATTAGTATTAATGATTTATTACCAAATTGACTTATTCCATAATCATTATATGATAGTAATAATATTGTCATTGATAGTGCGAAAACAAAGAATACTATACCTAGTATACCTGTAATAATTTTCTTCATTACTTCTATTACTTTCATTTTTCTACTCCTTTATTATTTTCATTTTATCATATATAAAGTACGTTTATCAATATTATTGACACTCGGTCTCTATTAATGAAAAATCTGTGTCTTTAAATGTATCATTTTTATTAATTCTATAAAATAAATAATTAATATTTGATTTGCTATTTACTTTGATTGTTGCATTATTAATATAGCCATTATCATCTACCACATATGAAATAACATTACTATCATTATCTATTCTTAATTTTGAACTATCAAATGATAATTTTACACATTTAGTTTCGTTATAACTATTAGATATTACTAATCTACTATATTCTTCATATTCGTTATATATAAGGTTTAGGGAACCTGTTTCATCTAAACTTCTACTTAGTATAAATTCATTTTTCAAAGTTCTTGTATATGGACTGGTACTTTTTACAGTAATTTCAACAGTAATATTATTAAGTTCTTTTTCGTCATTACTTACCACTTCAAAGTAATTATTGGCTACTGTTTCTTTTACTCTATATGAGTATCCTTCATTATTACATGTTTCTTTGTTATATGAACTTACATCTTTTTCATCTTTTAAGTTAACACAACCTTCATATGTACTTAGTGTTCCTTCATACACATTTGATTCTGTTCCGTTTATTTTACATGTTCCATTTACTTCTCCTAGAATTTTACAAGTTACTTCGTAGTTTATATCATATTCTGTTGCGATATATGAGTTTAAACTATTTCTTACATCGAAATATACTTTACTTCCATCCCAGTCATTTTTAATTCTTTTATTTTCAAGTTCTTTGCTTGTAAAATAAAATCCTTTACTTTCTAAATAATAATTCCATATTGAATTTGATACATATCTTGCATAAGTTACGCAATAAGAAAGTGCTAATATTGAACTTAAGATAATAATTAATATAATTAATTTCTTTCTATTATTCATTTGTCTCACCTACTTTTTGCCAACTCTTAATTTCTATATCAATATAATCTACTAGATCTGAATATTCTTCTTCGTTGTATTTTTCATCAAATTCTACTTTTAATTCATAATCATCATTTACATTTGTTGTATACTGCATATTTTGTATTTCAGTTGTACATAATACTTCATTACTATCGTTTCTTGCAAATGATTCATCACATACAAGTATTGCTTCTTCACTTTCTCCTTTATACAATTTTATATCCAGTGGCATAAAGTGATATGTTGATATCAATATTTGATAATCAATTGTAACGTTACTTATATTTACTTTTTCGTTAACTTCTTTATTATTACTTACCGAAAACTTATATGAAGTTTTATCTCCTGGTTTTAAATCACTTAATGCTAATGAGATATGATCGGTTTGATTTGTTTCAAATATGAATGATGCTATTTCTTGGTTTATTATTAAATTTACTTCACTTGTAAATGCTGAATAAGTTACTCCAAGACCTAATACAATCATAATTAAGAGGAATATTATCATGAAAATTCTTTTTTTTATTTTCATTCTATTCATCCCCCTTAACTATAAATTTCTTTTCCATACTACCAACTTTATTATCTCCATCGTATAAATCAAATACTAGTTTATATCCATTTAAATTAAATAGACTATTTTTAAATGATAATGAGTATAACTCATAATTACCTGATGAAGTTATATCTTTATCTAAATAATATGTTTTATTTTCTGTTGGTTCTAATTCTGTGTATAGATAATCTTGTAAGTCAACTAGTGAATATGTTTGATTGTATGCTGTTAATTCATTCTTTTCATATAATGATACTCTTACATTTGGATTTTCTATTTCACTTTGATATAACACTTCAAAATTTAATGTTTTATCTTGGTTTTTCATAAATATTCTGTCATTTCCTTGAATAACGATATCAAATTTATAATCCACATTATAATTATCTACTATATTTATTGGAATACTAACACATTCTGTTATTTCTACATTATCATAATTTATTCCATCATATGAACTGTATGGACAAATATAAAATGCATAATTTCCTTCTAGTTTATTATTATTTACAAATGTGTCTATTACAATATTTGCTGTTGTGTGGTCTTGTAAATTAACATCTACTGTTCCATTACT
>JAZUBJ010000068.1:0-9200 GCA_045638445.1 Bacilli bacterium
GACTAAAAAAATAATAATAGAAATGATAGGTGTAGTAACTATTACAATACTATTATTTATATGGATGTGGATAAGCGTATTATTTTTGGCAAGTCTATTTGCATATTTAGATGGTATAAAACTATATGGTTTAAGTATAGCGCTATTAGGATTGGTAATTCTTTCATATTGGATTACAATTATGATTAATAGAATGATATTTAAGAAAAAAAATAATTATAAGAGAAACCTTATAATTGTAATATCATCAGTATTTGTAATCGCAATTGGTATAGCATTACTAATATACCAAACATCTAAACTAGAAATAGAATCTGATGTTTCACAAAAATACACAATGACAACAAAATATGATACATATTTATTGCCAAGTGATGAAAAAGAGAAAATGTATATATTCTTTAATAGCAATTATGATACTCAATACATGGTGAAGTATGATGATAATTTAGAAGGCAAGTTTAAATTAGAAGTAAAATACTATGAAAACTATTATGATTACAATCTAAAAAAATCGTCAAATAATTTATATGTATCATTAAGTGTAGATTCAAGAGATAGAATTAGCGCATATATTGATGATTTTAAAGAAAATAAAATATACAATAAAGATGAACTTGCAAGATACATTGTTAAAATTACAATAAATGAAAAAGATTATCAAAGATTAGTAATTGAAAACTAATCTTTTTTAATTTGTTCTATTTTGGTACGTAATTCATCAATAGATTTTAAAATTAAATCTAAATCACTTTTATTGTTTGGATATAATTTATTTATAATATCTTTTGCTTTATTTATATCATAATAAAAAGGATTATAAATTGATTTAACTTCCTTTGAATTTATATTGATTCTAGTTCCAAGAATTCTTGATTCAATAATATTTTGACTTGCAGCATTTGTTAAAATAGTTTGACCTAATAAAATAATCCAGTTGCCAATAGTGTTTTGTTCCGCTGAATTTAAATTATCAACAAGAATTAATCCAAGTATAAAAGCAAGTGAAGTAGAGTATCTTGGATTAGTATTAAATATATCATTGAAACTATTATTCATAATTAACTATATGTTTTTTTACAAAATAAAAAACTCAGATAAATCTGAGTTTATATTCAAATGGCGCCCGATGCAGGACTCGAACCTGCGACCTAACGGTTAACAGCCGTGCGCTCTACCGACTGAGCTAATCGGGCATTTCCTTTGACTACATGATTAATTATAAATTAATAATTTTCATTTGTCAACAAAAATATAGACTTTTATTACTAAAATTGATAAAATTAATTAGAATGATGAGGGATTTTATGGATAATAGTTTTGAAATTATAGAATTTGACAATAATTTAGAAGAAAAAGTTGAAAATTTACCATTAGTAGAGCCAGTTCAACAAATTGATGAAGTAACACCTGTTCAAGAACCTGTAATGGAAGTTTTAGATTTATCTGAAGAAGAACCAGTTGTAGAAGCAGATCCAATTGTTGAAACAACACCAACGGTTGAACCTACACCGGCTGTAGAACAAGAAGAAGTTGTTGACAAGAGAATGCAAAAAGTTAGTATTCTTGAAACATACGGAGAAAATTTAAGTAAAAAAGAATATGTTACTAATCCAGCAATTGGTAGAGATTATGAAATCGAACAAGCAATAGAAATATTATTGACTCCAGAGAAGAGTGCCTTATTAGTAGGTAAAGCTGGTATAGGTAAAACTGCAATTGTAGAAGGTATTGGTTATAGAATGGTAAATGGTACTATTCCTAATGCACTAAAACCATATGAACTTATTAAAGTAAATATTTCTAGTTTACTTGGTGAAACAATTAGTGAAGGTCACAGCGAAAATAGACTTCAATTACTTGTTGATGAATTAAAAACTAAAAAGAATATATTATTATTCATAGATGAAGTTCACTTACTTGTTAATAGAAATACAGCAAATATGAGTATAGACTTTGCAAATATGTTAAAACCGGGATTAGACCGTGGTGATATTAAAATGATTGGTGCAACAACTGATGAAGAATATGAAGCATATATTTTAAGAGATAGAGCATTCTTAAGACGTTTCTTAAGAGTAGATGTATTAGAGCCAACACAAGATCAATGTACTCAAATTTTAATGGGAACATATAAAAAATATGAGAAGAGAACTGGTATTAAAATGGGATATACTGATTTCTTAAAGGAGAAGATTTTTAGATTTATTGTTGAAATGACAGATGAATATAAGAGAATTTATGAAATTGGAAACAGATATCCGGATGTAGCTCTAACAATTGTTATGAGTGCGTTCTCAATGGCACTATATGAAAATGCAGAAGAAGTAAGAATTAAACATTTTTATAAAGCGATAAAAAGAACAAAAGTTATTTACGATGATTCAAAAGTGAAAGAAATCGCAAGATTTAAAGAATTATTCAAAGATATAATTAATGAAGAAAATGTAGATTTAGATGTAATATAAAAACTTACGAAAGTAAGTTTTTTTATTTGTTTAAAAATAAATAATTAACTAATATTTTCTGTATAAAATTAAATATTTTCTATACAAAAATAAAAAAATAAACTATGAATTTAATTTGAAAAATCAATTATTCCAATTTGAATATATTTATATATATGTGTATACTTTCTTCAAGAAAGGAAAAGTAAATGAATAAAGCAGTTAAAGTGAGAAATTTAAGTAAAACTATAAGAGGTAAAAAAATATTAAAGAACATTAGTTTTGATATATATGAAGGAGAAATAGTAGGATTAGTAGGACCTAATGGAGCTGGAAAATCTACATTGCTAAAATTAATGACAGGATTATATTCGATAGAAAGTGGTGACATTTTTTATTTTGATTATAATATGAAATACGATTTTGAAAGATGTATGGCAATAATAGGAACCCTTATTGAAACGCCTGATTTATATAAAAATATTTCAGGATATGATAATTTAAAAATATTTAAAACAATGTTTAAGGGAATTGATGAAGAAACAATTAAGGAAATAGTACAAATAGTTGAAATGGAAAAATTCTTAGGTAAAAAATTTAAAACATATTCACTTGGTATGAAGGAAAGACTTGCAATAGCAAACGCTTTAATAAATAAACCAAGAATACTTATATTAGATGAACCAACAAATGGTCTTGATCCGATTGGAATTAAAAAGATAATAGAAATACTTAATAATATGAAAGATACTACAATAATTATTTCTTCACATATGCTTACAGAAATAGAGGGGATATGCAATAAAATTATATTTATAAATAATGGTGAAGTAGTAAATATAAAACAAATAGATAAAACAATAAAAAAGAAAAATGTGATGTTTGAGGTAGATGACTATAGTAAAGCTAAATTATTATTAAAAAATTATTGCATAAATGAAGAACTTGAGGTATATGAATCAGATGAAATAATAAGTAGACTAAACCAAGAATTGATTTTTAACAATATAAAAGTATATAGAATATATGAAAGTCAAAATACTTTAGAAAAAGAATTTTTTAAAATGGTGAATAATGATAAATCTAATACTAAATGAAATAAAAAAAATAGGAGTAATTAAAATAATATTAACATTTATTATATTTTTAATAGTAATAATTATTGTATATGAATTTAGTGATAATATGAAAAATACAATATTTAGTTTAATACCATTTGTAGGAATAATGACAAGTATATTATTTTCTGGAATTATTTCAGGTGAAATCGAATCAGGAACGTTTAGATTTTATTTAACTAAACCAGTATCAAGAAAGAGAATATATCAATCAAAGTTAATAACAATAATGATATATACCATTTGTTTATTAACATTTATTTTTTATATTTACAAAGTATTGTGTCAAAATATTGACAAGGAATATTTTGTAAAGTTTGTAAAGTATTCAAGTTCACTGTTAATAACAAATAGCATAATTATTTTTTTATCAACTTTATTTAGAAATACGTCTGTATCCGTAGGGATATCAATATCATTATTAACATTTGGGATGTTGATAACTCAATTATTATTAGATATAAATTTAAATATAATAGAATATACATTTTTACCATATTTAGACTTTTCTTTATTTAATGATATGAAAACATTAGAAGCAATGAATAAAATATATAATATAAACTTATCAATAAATAAAGGGATAATAATAAATGTAATATATACTTATTTAATATATATGTTAGGGATGACCATATTTATAAAAAAAGATATTAAAAATTAATATCCTTTATTTTTATAGTACTCTAGTAATTCTTTGAAACGATTATAATGAACAATTTCTCTCTGTCTTAAAAAACTAAGAGGAGCCAAAATACTCTCATCATCAGTTAAATCCATTAAGTTTTCATATGTAGCCCTAGCTTTTTCTTCAGCAGCCATATTTTCATGTAAGTCAACTATAGGATTTCCAGTTGAAGCTATGTAAGCACTAGTGTAGGGAACACCATTTGCATCCATAGGATAAATTCCTTTATTATGTTGAACATACCATGGCTCTAGTTCATATTTTTTAATTTCATCAATACTAGCATCTTTAATTAATTGCCTTATCATAGTACAAATCATTTCAACATGACCAAGTTCTTCACAACCGATATCAGAGAGCAAAGCTTTTCCTTTCTCATCAGGCATAGTGAATCTTTGCGAAAGATATCTAAGCGAAGCACTAAGCTCACCATCTGGACCACCAAACTGAGTAACAAGTAACTTAGCAAGTTTTAAATTTTTACTTTTTATATTAATGGGGTATTCTAACATTTTTTCATATTTAAACATTACTTATTTCCTCCTTTATCCCAAGGCCAAGGATTATTTATCCATTCCCATTTATTTTCATCATTTGAATTAAAAGAACATAATGGACCATATGATTTTTCATATCGTTTTTTTAATTTTTCAAGTTCACAAGACCATTCATTAAATAATTTTAAAATATTTTTATCATCATCAAATATATCTAAATATAAAACTAAATCTTTTAAAGCAAAAGTATACATTTGAATATTATAAAGTAATTTATCTTTTTCATTATTAACTTTTAATTTGTAAACATGATTTTTGTATTTAGAATAAATATCTTTAAACATGTTACCTTTATTAAAACCCTCATCTAAAGAATAAATGTTATTGTTTCTGTCAAATGTTATAGTATTACTATTATCATATTCAAAATAATTATTGCTTTGATCAAAATACATCTTATCACCTTCCTAAAGTATATTATGAATGAATTCAAAAATGGTGTGGATTATTTTAAAATGTAAAGTGAACAAAATAACTTGTATATAAAAATATATTAATGATACAATAAATATGGTGATAATATTATGCAATACAAAATAACATCATACGATGAAAGTGAGACAATCGAATTAGCGCAAAATATAGAATCAGAAAAGTTTGCTAATATGGTAATATGTTTAGAAGGAGATTTAGGTTGTGGTAAAACTGTTTTTGCAAAAGCATTTGCAAGAGCTATGGGAATTACTGATAATATAACATCTCCAACATTTAATATAATTAAAGAATATTCAGGAGATATGAAATTATTTCATATGGATGTATATAGATTAAATGATATTAAACAAGACATTGGAATCGAAGAATACTTTACAAAAAAAGGTATTTGTATAATTGAATGGTCTGATTTAATTGAAGATATTTTACCTAAAAATAGATTGAATATGAAATTTAGAATGGTAGATGAAAATACTAGACAAATAGTAATAACTCCTCATGGAACAAAGTATGAAGATTTATGCGAAAGAGTTTTATAAACTCTTTTTTTTTATAAGTTTTTATAGTAGAATATTAATAGAATAGGAAGGTGTTTAAGATGAGAACATTAACTGACAATGAATTATATAATATAGATGCTTATTTTAGAGCAACTAATTATTTATCACTTGGTCAATTATATTTGAAAGATAATCCATTATTAAAAGAAGAATTAACAATGGAACATATTAAACCTAATGTTGTTGGACATTGGGGAACAGCACCAGGACAAAATTTTGTATACGTTCATTTAAATAGAATAATAAAAAAACATAAATTGAATATGATTTATGTTTCAGGTCCAGGTCATGGTGGTCAAGCCATGGTAGCTAATACATACTTAGAAGGAAGTTATTCTGAAATTTATCCAGAAATTACTGAAGATGAAGAAGGAATGAAAAAATTGTTTAAACAATTTAGCTTCCCAGGTGGAGTAAGTTCACACGTAGCACCAGAAACACCAGGAAGTATAAATGAAGGTGGAGAATTAGGGTATTGTCTTGCACATGCATATGGAGCTGTACTTGATAATCCAACTCTTATTGCAGCATGTGTTGTAGGAGATGGAGAAGCTGAAACAGGTCCATTAGCTGCGTCATGGCATTTAAATAAAATAACAAACCCATTAACAGATGGGGTAGTATTACCAATTCTACACTTAAATGGTTACAAAATAGCTAACCCAACAATTCTGTCAAGAATTCCAGAAGAAGAATTAGTGAAATATTTTGAAGGATGCGGATATAAACCATACATAGTAGAATCTAATTCAACAAATAAATTACATGAATTAATGGCTAAAACATTAGATAAATGTGTTTCAGACATTAAGAAAATAAAATCAAAATCAAAAATAAATAAAAGACCAGTATATCCAATGATAATATTAAAAACACCAAAAGGATGGACAGGTCCAAAGAAAATAGATGGAAAATTAGTAGAAGGAAACTTTAGATCACATCAAGTACCTGTGGTATTAAAAGATCATCCGGAGAATCTAAGCATTTTAGATGCATGGTTAAGAAGCTACAAACCAGAAGAATTATTTGATTCAGAAGGAAAACTAATCAAATCACTAAAAGCACTTGCTCCAACAGGAGATGCTCGAATGGGAATGAATCCTCATACAAATGGTGGAAATCTGCTAGAAGAATTAAATGTACCTGATTTTAGAGAATATGGTATTAAATTAGAAAAAAGAGGTTCTATATTATCTCAAGATATGATGGAACTTGGAAAATTTATAAGAGATATTGTTACATTAAATGAGCATAAAAAGAATTTTAGAATATTTGGACCAGATGAAGCTCTTTCAAATAGATTAAATCATGTATTTGAGTCTACTTGTAGACAATGGAATGGTATTACATTACCTCATGACGAATACTTAAATAGATACGGAAGAGTAATAGATTCAGTGTTATCAGAACATACTTGTGAAGGTATGCTAGAAGGATATTTATTAACAGGAAGACATGGTTTCTTCCATACATATGAAGCATTCTCAAGAGTAATAGATTCAATGGTATCACAACATGCTAAATGGTTAAAAGTAACAAAAGAATTACCATGGAGAAGAGAAATTGCATCATTAAACTTTATTTTATCTTCATATGTTTGGCAACAAGATCATAATGGGTTCACACATCAAGATCCAGGATTCTTAAATCACATTGTAACTAAGAAAGCAGACACTGCAAGAATTTATTTACCACCAGATACAAATACATTAATTTCATGTTTTGATCATTGTATCAGAAGTAAGGGATTAATAAATGCTATAGTTGCATCAAAACATCCAAGACTTCAATGGTTAAATATGGATGAAGCAATTAAACACTGTACAAAAGGTTTAGGTATTTGGGAATTTGCTAGTAACGATGAAGGAAAAGAGCCAGATTTAGTTATGGCATGTGCAGGAGAAAGTCCAACTATCGAAACACTAGCTGCAACTAAAATATTAAGAGAAAATTTCCCTAAATTGAAAATTAGAGTTATAAATGTTGTAGATTTAATGAAGCTTGAAAGTCCAGAAAATCATCCACATGGATTAGATAATGAAGAATTTGACTACTTATTCACAAAGAAAAAACCAATTATCTTTGCATTCCATGGTTATCCACATTTAGTTCATCAACTAGCATATAAGAGAACTAATAAAAATCTACATGTTCACGGATATATTGAAGAAGGAACAATTACAACGACATTTGATATGAAAGTGCAAAACAAATTAGATAGATTTAATTTAGTTATGGATGCACTAAAATATTTACCACAATTAGGAGATGCAAGAGCAACATTAAATGAGTGGTGTAAAGATAAATTAATAGAGCATAAAGAATATATTCAAGAATATGGTGAAGATATGCCTATGATTAAAAATTGGAAATGGGAAGAATAGAAATATTCTTCTTTTTTTTTATATTGAAATTGCATAATTATTCTTAATATAATATAATAAATATAATAGAGAGGTAGTCGGATTATGAATGGATTAGATGTATTTTTATCGGCAACTGGATTGGTATGGTGTGCACTGTTCTCACTTATAATGATAGGAATCGTATTTTTTATTAAAAATAATACGCGAAGTACAAAAATAGATGAACCGAGAAAAGTATTTATTTTCTTATATATCTTAACTTTGTTATTAATAATAAATGAATTTATATTACATCATGCATTTGAAATGCAATTTAAGTATCCGACTTACACATTGATAACCTCAAAAATATATGTCTTTATAGGACTATTGTGGAACTTTATAGTATTAATGTACTATATTATATTATATCTTAAGAAAAAGAATAAACTTGAATCAAGGAAAATACATAAAATACTAAATACAATAGTATTATGTACAATACTTATATTTTTAACAATTGTTTTATCATTTCCAGTAGAATACGTTTACGATAAATATGGTTTTTGGATATTATCAGGAGCATTAAATACTATTTATAATAGATTAGCAATAGTATGTGATGCAGCATTATTATTGTTTATTTTAAAAAATAAAAACATTTTATCAAAAGATTTAGTTATTTATTCGCTAATAATATTTGCACTTTATATTGGAAATTTATATTTAGAAGGAGCAATAGGGTATGCAATAAAAGATGCAATATTTATGTATTCATTATTTGTTTCAGTTTTATATTATACAACCGAAAGTCAAGACAAACAGATGAGTGAAGAATATGAAATCGCACGACAACAATCAGTAGAAATAGATAAACAAAAAACAAACTTCTTATTAAATATGTCACACGAAATAAGAACACCATTAAATACAATAATGGGATACAGTGATTACTTATTAATGGAAGAAAATTTTACAAAAGATAAAATAGAAATGGAAGGAGAAAACGTATATCAAGCAAGTGAAATACTATTAAGTTTAATAAATAAT
>JAZUBJ010000069.1:0-21500 GCA_045638445.1 Bacilli bacterium
CTTGTAGTCTTACAGATTCACCATCATTGAAAGTTAAAGAATATTTAGATAACTTTAATAATCTTAATGAAAATGTAATTGAAGATATGGAGTCAGCAATTATTAAAGAAAATTTATCATCATCTAATACTAGTATTTATAGAGAAGTATTAACAAAACAATATAAAGATTTAAAATATGAAATTGTTGAAGAAAAGATAAACAATGATAAATCAGAAGTAAAAGTAAAAGTTACAGTATATGATCTTTATGATTCAAAATTAGAATCAGAAAATTATATGAATGAAAATCAAAATGAATTTTTTAATGACGAAAATATATTTGATGAAGAAAAGTATATGAAATACAGATTAGATGAAATGTTAAAAACAAAAAATACAATAACACATGATATAACATTTAATTTAACTAAAATAAATGATGAATGGAAAATAGATAATATTGATAGGGAAGTACTAGAAAAAATACACGGATTATATGACTATAATTTAGATTAAGTAAAAAAACTTAATCTTTTTTTTAAATAGGGTATTGACAAATTAATTTGTTTTTAATAAAATGTTAATAACAAGAGATAAAAAGTCTCTATAAAAATATTTTGTGTTATTAATAAAATGATAATAACAAGAAATTGTTATTTTAAAATATCATTTGTTATTAACAAAAAGATAAAAACAAAGAAAGAGGTAAAATTATGAAAAGAAAAGAAGAATTAAAAGAACTACTTGTAGTAGTAGACATGATTAATGGATTTATCAAGGAAGGAAATATGGCAGATGAAACAATTAATCATATAACACCGAATATTATTAAGTTGATTGAGGAAACATTAAGTAAAGAAGAAGGAATTGCATTTATAAAAGATACACACAACACTGATTCTACAGAATTTAAAAAATTCCCCGTTCACTGCTTAGAAGGAACAAGTGAAGCTGAACTAATAGATGAACTTAAAAAATATGAACAATTAGCACTAACTTATAAAAAGAATTCAACAAGTACAATGTTTGCTAAAAATTTTATGAGAGATATTGAAAGAATGAAAGAACTTAGAAAAGTAATAATCACTGGATGTTGTACAGATATTTGTGTAATGAATTTAGCAATACCTTTAATAAATTACTTTGATGAACAAGATAGAATGGTAGATGTAGTTGTGCAAGAAAATGCAGTTGAAACATATAACGCACCATATCACAATAGAGAAGAATATAATGAAATGGCATTAAAATTAATGCGTCAAGCGGGAGTGAAATTACAATGAAAAAATTAATAGATTTTTATGAATTAACAATGGAATATACAGATGTAAAAAATAAAAAAGATGATGAAATTTGTTACTTTGATGTATTCTTTAGAAAAAATTTAGATAACGGAGGATACAATGTAGTTTGTGGATTAGAAGAAATAATTGATTATATAAAAAACTTAAAATTTGATGATGAAGATATAAATTTTTTAAGAAGTTTAAATCAATTTGATGAAGAATTTCTACAAAAACTAAAAGACTTTAAATTTACAGGAGATATTTATGCTGTACCTGATGGAACTCTTATGTTTCCAAATGAACCATGTATAACAGTAAAAGCCAATGCATTTGAAGCTCAAATCATTGAAACTGATTTATTAAATTATTTTAATCATGGAAGTTTAATTGCAACAAGAGCAAGAAGAATAACAGATGCTGCTGAAAATAGAGGAGTTATGGAATTTGGTGCAAGAAGAGCCCAAGGAGGAGATGCAGCAACTAATGGAGCAAAATACGCATATGTTTCAGGATGCATCGGAACATCTTGTTATGAAACAGGAAAAAAATATGGAGTCCCAATTCTTGGAACAATGGCTCATTCACATATAATGAAATATGATACAGAATATGAAGCATTTCTTGCATATGCAAAATGTTTTCCAAATAATAGTACATTTTTAGTAGATACATATGACACATTAAAAAGTGGAGTACCAAATGCAATCAAAGTAGCTCAAGATTATTTAATTCCAAATGGATATACATTAAAAGGAATCAGACTTGATAGTGGAGACTTAGCATATTTATCAAAAGAAGCAAGAAAAATGCTAGATGAAGCAGGACTTACAGATACAAAAATTTGCGTATCTAATTCACTTGATGAATACACAATAAAATCTCTTATTGAACAAGGAGCTCCAATTGATTCTTTCGGTGTAGGAGAAAATTTAATAACATCAAAAAATATGCCTGTATTCGGAGGAGTATATAAATTATCAGCAATTGAAAAAGAAAATGAAATTATTCCAAAAATTAAAGTATCAGAAAATGTTGGTAAAATAACAAATCCAGGATTTAAAAAAGTATTAAGATTTTATGATAAAGATACAGGATATGCAATAGCTGATGCAATCACAACACACAATGATAAAGTAAATGAAGAAGAATATACAATTATTAATGACAAACACGAATTTCAAACTCAAGAATTAACAAATTATACAGTAAGAGAACTACAAGTACCAATATTTATAAATGGAAATCTTGTTTATGATGTACCAAGTTTAGAAGAAACAAAAAAATATGCACAAAAAGAATTTGATTTATTATATCCAGAATGCAAAAGATTATATAATCCTCATATTTATCACGTAGGTTTATCAAAAGAACTATTAGAACTAAAAAAACAATTATTACAAGAAGCAAGAAAACAAACAAAAGATAATGCTTTAACACTAAAGAAAGGAAAATAATTATGAAATTTGATGTAAAAAAAGAAACAAATAATATAATAAATTTTATAAAAAACTATTATAAAGAAAATAATCTAAAAGGAGTAGTTTTAGGTATAAGTGGAGGAAAAGATTCTGCTATAGTAGCAGCTCTTTTCTCAGAAGCAATAGGACCAGAAAATGTACTTGGAGTAACACTACCTTGCCATTCAGAAAAAACAGATAAATCTGATGCAATAAAAGTAGCAGAAAAATATGGATTTGAACTTATAAATCTAGATCTTACAAATGTATTTGATGAATTTCAAAATGAAGTATATAAACTAGGAAACTTTACAGAAAAAGAATTAAAAAATAGTACTATTAATTTAAAACCAAGATTAAGAATGAGTAGTGTATATTATCTAGCAGCACTTTATTCAGAATTAAAAGGTGGAACATATATCGTTGCAGGAACATCAAATAAATGTGAATTATTTGTTGGATACTTCACAAAAGGTGGAGATTCAACTCATGATATTTCAGTAATAAATGATTATACAGTAGATGAAGTTATCAAAATTGGAGAGTATCTAGAAGTACCAAATGAAGTATTATACAAAACTCCATCTGATGGACTAAGTAATCAAACAGACGAAGATAAATTAGGTGTTAAATATAAAGACATAGCAAAATATATGAATAATGAAGAACTAGATGAAGAAACAAAGAAAAAGATAGAAAAACTACATAAAAACGCATCACACAAATTTAATATACCAAGATATGAAAGATAACTATGAAATATAAATTAATAGAAGAAAAAATATTATTAGAAGAATTAAACAAAATAATAAAAGAAATGGATGCAGAAATATATTTTAGTTTCGCAGGTCCATCAGAAGAAAGAGTATGCTTAGAAAATATAAATGGCATATGGACAGTATATACATATGAAAGAGGAAGAAAACATCATATAAAAGAATACGATATGTTATATGGTGCATGCATTAAAGTAATAGATACATTAGCAAACACAAATAAAGAATCAGAAAAATATATAGAGAAATTTGAAACTATATTAAGGAGGTGAATAAAATGGAATACAAAGGCGTACAAAAAGTAAATAGTTTTTCTTTAAACAACAATGAATTAAAACAAGTAATAGAAAAATACTTTTTAGATAAAACAAATCAAGAAGTTAAATTTATAACAAAATCTAAAAAAGAAATTCTAGGTTACTTTGGTAATGAATCCGAATATGCAAAAACAAGATATTTTATAGAACAAGATGTATCAATATTAGGTATAACTAAAAATGCAGAAATAGAATTATCAGAAGAAGATATAAAACAAATATTAAAAGAAGCACTTCCAGAATATGAAATAACATATGTAAGTTTTAAAAGTGGTTTCAATTATGAAACAATTCACGAAATTAAAACACCAGTATTTAGAGAAGTAAGAGTACATTTTATACAAAAAGAACAAATAAAAGGATTCAATAGTATACTAGATATAACTGATGTACCAGAAAAAAGACCACAAAGTATGTACGATCCAAAAAATCCAGGAGGTTATTATGAAGATTGGAGTTTACGTAGGAAGTTTTAATCCACCACACAAAGGACATATTAAAATAGTAAAACACTTATTAAATAAAAAAATAGTTGATAAAATCTTAATAATTCCAACTAATAACTATTGGAATAAAACAAATATTATAGATTTAAATCATAGAATAAATATGTTAAACTTTTTTAAAACAAATAATATTATTATAAATAACACACTAAATAATTTAGAATACACATATCAAGTATTTAGAGAATTAAAAAAAGATAACAACGATTACTCTCTAATACTAGGAGCAGACAATATAGTAACTTTCGCTAAATGGAAAAACTATGAAGAACTATTAAATCAAGAATTAATAATTATTAATAGAAATAATTTGGATATAAAAAAATATCTTAATGAGTTAAATAAAAAAGATAAATATAAAATCATTAATATAAAAAATATCGATATATCAAGTACCTATATAAGAGAGAATATCAAGAATGAAAAACTAATAAAAAATATAATAGATAAACAAGTATTAGATTATATTAAAAAAGAAAACTTATATTCATAAATAAACATTTATGATAAAATATACTTGTAACTTTAAGGAGAATCATGAAAGAAGAAATAATCGTTAAAAAGTTAATTGAAAATAAAGAAACTATTTCATCAATGGAATCATGCACAGCAGGGTATTTTGCCACAACATTAACTAATGTTAGTGGTTCAAGTGAGGTGTTATTATTTTCAGCCATTACTTATTCAAATGAATTTAAAATAAAAATGGGAGTAAGTAGGGATATTATTGATAAGTATACTGTTTATAGTATTGAAACATCAAAAGAAATGGCAAAGAAAATATCAGAATTTGCAAACTCAACATATGGTGTTGGGATAACAGGACAAATAGGAAGAATAGACCCAGCTAATAAAACTGGTAATATTAATGAAATATTTGTAACAATATATAATTCAAAAAATGATAATTATCATTCATTTAAAATTAATTGCAAAAGTAATACAAGATTAGAATGTAAAAAATACATAGTTGATAAAATATTAGATGAATTATTAAATGTTTTATAGGAGTAAATATGAAAGAATACAAAAGTGAAGAAGATTTTTTAAAAGACTATAATCCAAATGATTATGAAAGACCATCCATAACAAGTGATGTATTATTGTTCAGCGTTTCAGATGGAATACAAACAAATTATAGAAAACTTAAGAAAAAATACTTTAGTGTACTTTTAGTTAAAAGAGATAGATATCCATTTAAAGACAAATGGTGCATACCAGGAGGATTTATAAGAATGGATGAAACATGTGAAGAAACAGCAGCAAGAGTACTTGAAACTGAAACAAATCTTCATAATATATTTATGGAACAATTATATACTTTTGATGATATAAATAGAGATCCAAGAACAAGAGTAATAAGTGTTGTAAATATGGCATTAGTTGATAAAAATAAATTAGATGATAAACTTTATCCAAAAGCATCTTGGTTCAACGTAACAATGCTTGAAAAAGATAATATATGTGATTTTATACTAGATAATGGAAATGAACAATTAAAATTTAAAATAAAAAAAGTTCTTAAAGAAAGAACAACTGATAGATACAAATTTGAAGTAATGGAAAGTGACCTTGCTTTTGATCATGCTAAAACAATTTTAAGTGGAATGGAAAGACTAAAAAATAAAATAATGTATACAGACATAGTATTTAATATGATGGGGAACTATTTCACGCTTGGTGAACTTCAACAAGTATATGAAGTAATATTAGGAAAGAAATTATTAGACCCAGCATTTAGAAGAATAATATCAGGTAAAGTAGAAGCGACGGATAAAATGAAAATGGGAGAAGGTCATAGACCTAGTAAGTTATTTAAGTATAAGGAGAGCTAAAATGAGAAATATCAATAAAGTAAAATTATTTTCAAATCATACAGAAAGTTCTAAACCAATCGAAGAAGAATTAATAAATTTATTAAATAAATATAATTTTGAAATAAGTGAAGACTTTGATTTAGGAATAGCAATTGGTGGAGACGGGTCGTTTTTACAGATGGTAAAACAAACATCATTTAATTCAAACCCATATTATATTGGAGTTAATACAGGTACTTTAGGATTTTTACAAGAAATAGATCCAAATAAATTAGAAGAATTTGTCTCATCACTTAATAATAATAACTACAAATATGATGAAATTGGTATATTAGAAACTACAATAACAAAAAAAGATTCAGAAAAAAAATATTATTCACTTAATGAATTAGTAATAAGAGATATAAACTTAAATGTATTTAAATCAGAAATATTTATAGATGGTATAAAACTTGAAAACTTTGCAGGAGACGGACTTTTAATTGCAACATCAGTTGGCTCAAGTGCGTATAATATTAGTCTAAACGGAGCGTTAGTTTATAACACATTACACACAATTCAAATAAATCCAATTTCGCCACTAAATACAAGCGCATATAGAAATTTACTAAATCCAGTAATTTTACCAGAAAAAACACTTGTAGAAATATTACCTAGCAAAAGTAGTGTAACTATTATGTGTGATGGAGAAATTGAAAAACATGAAAGTATAACAAAAATAGAATGCTCTGTAAAAGATAAAAAACTTAAATTTCTAAGAATGAAAGAATACGAATTTATAAATATAGTAAATAAAAAATTCTTAACAGAAAAATAAAAAGCATATTCAAAAATATGCTTTTTTATTTTTTATTATCTTCATCTAATTTCTTATCTTTATCACTATTGTCAAGAGCACTTAATATTATATTAAGAATAATAATAAATATAACAAACTCAATAATCAAATAAACATAAGATGGTAATTTCTTAGAAGGTTTATTATTATCATCATCACCCATAGTAGATGTAATAATATCATCTTGCTTAGTAGTAATATTTTCATTATTTTGATTATTATTATTTGATTCATCGTTGTTTTCATTATCTTCAGGTATAACAGGCTTATTATTAACTGATTTAATAGTAAGTCTTACATAATTAGTTTTAACAACATTCTCATCAGAATTTCTAACCTCACACACTAAATATTTATTATGCATATCAATAGTTGGAGTAAAAGTTATACTAGGAGATTTTGTAATTTCAAGAACAGTTCCAGTTTTTTTAGGACTATCTGTTAAATACCAAGTATATTTATTTTGAACTCCACTTACTTTAAAACTTAATGTTTTTTTAACGTTTAAAGTTAATTCTGAAGAAGTGGGTAAATCAGTTTTAATAATCGGAGCTTCTAGTTTAACATTTAATTTAACACTTGAAGTAAATGTTTCTGTATTCCCATCAGTTATAACACCACACCTTAAATATTTACCATTTAAATCTGAAACAGGACTAATACTTATCTCAGGTTTAGTTGTTGTTTTATAAACAGTTCCTTTATTAGTAGATGAATTTGATAAATACCAAATATACTTTTCAGCTTTAACATTTACACTAAAAGCAAGTAAAGTATTAGTTCCAAGAATCATATTAGTACTATTTGGTAAATCAACATTAATAACGGATAATTTATCTGAAACATTTAATTTTAAGGATTTAGTTGTAACAGAACTATTACCAGTGTTAGAAATCTCACAACTTAAATATTTACCATTTAAATCTTTAGTAGCAGTTAATGTCAAATCAGGAGTAGTAGTAGTTTTATAAACAGAACCTTTTGTACTTTCGCTACTTGATAAATACCAAGTATATTTGTTATTAGTACCACCAGCACTAAAACTAATTTTACTTTCTTTGTTAGTTACCATATTAACGTTACTAGGTAAGTCAGAAAATATCACAGGAGCAACATCCTTGATTATAACTTTAACAGAACGCGTATAAACAGATTTATTTCCAGCGTTTTTAATTTCACATGTAATATATTTATTATTTAAATCAAAATTAGTAGGTGCTAAAGTTAATTGAGGTTCAACAGTTGATTTATATAATTTTCCAATCTCTGAAGTTTTGCTTGAAACGTACCAATTATAAATATTATTAGTTCCAGTTGCAACAAAATTTAAAGCGCTTCTAGAACCAATAGTAATTGTCACACTAGAAGGTAAGTCTGCTGTAATTGTTGCTTTTGTATCAGTAATATTAAGCGCAATTGGAGAAGTGAATACTTCATTATTACCAGTATTTGAAATTCCACATACTAAGTACTTACCAGTTAAATCGAAATTAGTAGGGGAAAGTGTTATTTCTGGCTTAGAAGTTGTTTTATAAACACTGCCTCTAACACTAGCACTATTAGATAAATACCAAGTGTAAACATTATTAGAACCACCAGCAGTAAAACTAATTGTCTTACTTGTACCTGATTCTATACTTACCGAAGAAGGTGGATTTGTTTTAATACTAGGCACTGCATCTTTAACAGATATTTTTGAAATATTTGTAAATATTTCATTATTACCATCATTAGAAACAGAACATTTAATATATTTATTATTTAAATCAAAATTATTAACGATAATACCAAGTTCTGGCTTATCAGTTGTTTTAAGTAGAGTTCCACTATCAGTTTTACTATTTAAAACATACCATTTATAAACATTGTTGGTACCCCCAGCAGAAAATCTAACAGAATTGTTAATACCAATTCTAAGTGTAGTAGTAGATTCCAAATTAGTTGTAATACTAGGAGCAACATTTTTAATAATGACCCTTATTGTTCCTTTTAAAACATTATCTTTAGTATAAATAGAAATATCACTTGTACCATTTTTTATACCATTTAAATGTAAATAATTTTCTTCAATATTAACAGATAAATAATCCTTATCATAAGACAAAACAACGTTATCAATATTTCTTCCAGATAATTCAATACTATCTTTTATACCAACAAAAATACTAACACTACTTGGAACATAATCAAAATATGGTTCTCTATAAACATATTCAACAAAAGAATTAGCTAAAATATCAATGTCATCACTTGTCATAATACTTCTTATATCATTACTTAATAATTGTCCTTGCATCAATGAATTTGATAATCTATTTTTTGCTTCTGTTTTTACAGCACTCCTAGAATTACCAAGTTGTACTTGTGCATTTTCAAATCTTGTAAATGAACAATTATTTCCAGTGTTATTAATGTAGTAATCAACTAAAACCTGATACAAATCAGAATTAATATTAGAGTATAAACTTAAGTTAATTGCATCTAAATCAGCAAGGGCATCACTTCTACCAAAAGAACTCTTAAGAGTAGTTCCAAGCAATGAATTTGAGTATTTTTGAATTTCATTAGTATCTATGATATTATTTGTACTTCTATATTTAACAACCTCTTCAAGTAGAGTCATTAAATCTCCGGCCCAACCAGCATAACTTTTATCTATCATTCCGTTTGGTTTAACATAAGTATTAAGAGTTGCCATCATATGTATAAAATCAATTTCATATCCAGTTTTCTTATCAATTAGCTTATCATTAGTAGTGATATTAAAACTAGAATCCTTAGATTTTACATAACTTACAAAATTTTCATCAACATTTCCCACCATAAGTTTCCAAGCATTAGAGTTATACTTTTCACGTCTTATAAACTGCATACATAACTGACTTGTACTTGTACTTACATTATTTTCTTTTTTATAGTTTTCGGCAAAATTCTGAAGTCTTTTTACTTTATTAAAAAGTTGTTGGTTTGTCTCATCAACACTAGCACCATATACATCTTGCATACCAGCATAACTAACATAGTTGATATAAACACCACCAAAAACAAGTAAAGCAATAATAATTATTAATATAAACTTATTTTTCATATAGTCTCCTATTAAAATTATATATTTAAATTAATAAAATTACAAATAAAATGTAATAAAAATTGTACTTATTCATATAATATATTATGAAGAAAATAATTTTATTCGTATTAATGCTATTTTATGCACTAAATATTAAAGCATCAGTAGTAGTAATGGATGCAGACTCCGGAAGGATTTTATATAGTGAAAATAAAGATGAAAGAAAATTAATTGCATCAACAACAAAAATAATGACAACACTTATTGCACTAGAAAATTCAAACATAAAAAAAGAAGTTGAAGTAAAAGATGAAATACTAAAAGTAAACGGATCAATGATATATTCAAAAATAGGAGAAAAATATACCATAGAAGATTTATTATATGGTCTAATGTTAAGAAGTGGAAATGATGCAGCAATGACAATTGCAACAAATGTACTAGGTTATAATGAATTTATAAACAAAATGAATCTAAAAGCAATAGAAATAGGAATGTTCAACACAACTTTTGAAAATCCACACGGACTTAATGATGATACAAAAAATTATTCAACAGCAAATGATTTAGCATTACTAATGAAGTATGCACTAAAAAATAAAGAATTTGTAAAAATAACAAGTACAAAAAAATATAAAAATTGGCTAAATAAAAATGATTTACTTTTTGACTATAAATATTTAATTACAGGAAAAATAGGATATACAAAGAAAAGTGGTCAAGTGTATGTAAGCTCAGCATCTAAAAATAACAAAAATCTTATAATCGCATCAATTGATGAAGATGATAAATATGAATTACACAAAAATTTGTATGAAAAATATTTTGAAAATTATAAAAAGTATAAAGTATTAAATAAATATACATTTTCATTTAAATCAAAAAAAGATAATTATCATTATTATATAAAAAAAGACTATGATGTTCTTCTTACTAAAGATGAAATTGATAAATTAAAAATAAAAATAGATACAAACAATAATATAATAAACATATTTATAAATGATAAAAAAATACATAGTGAAAGACTATATAAAGTAGAAGAAAAAACCAAGAAAAATCTAATTGAAGAAATATTGTCATTTTTTAGATAATAGTGTATAATCTACACGTAGGTGATTTGGATGGAAAGATTACAAAAATATATGGCTGAATGTGGAATAGCTTCTAGAAGAAAAAGCGAAGAATTAATTCTAGCAGGAAAAGTTAAAGTTAATGGAAAAGTTGTGAAAGAACTAGGAGTTAAAGTATCTGAAAAAGACGATATTGAAGTAAATGGAACATATTTAAGAAAAGAAGAAAAAGAATATTATATTTTAAATAAACCCGAAAAAACAATATGTTCAGTATCAGATGACAAAGGAAGAATCACAGTTGTAGATTTAATCGATACAAAAGAAAAAATATTTCCGGTAGGAAGATTAGATTACGATACAACAGGTATTTTATTACTTACAAATGATGGAACAATTACAAATAAACTTACACATCCAAGTGGTTCAATTGAAAAAACATATTTTGTAAAATGCGATGGTATAATAAATATTGATGACATTAAACAACTAGAAAAAGGTATTATTTTAGATGGAGTAAAAACTAAAAAATCAAAGGCTAAAATAAAGAAAATCGATAAAAGAAATAGAAAATCATATGTAGAAATAACTATAACAGAAGGAAGAAATCATCAAGTAAAAAATATGTTTGCAGCAGTAAATCACAAAGTACTAAAATTAAAAAGAATTAGATATGCATTCTTTACTTTAGAAGAATTAAATTTAAGTCTTGGAGAATATAGAAAACTAACAATAAAAGAAATAAAAAAATTATATAATTATTGTAAATAAAATTAGTTACACAAAACTAATTTTTTTTTACATAAAATACTAAATATTTTGTCAAATAATGTAAAAATATGTTATAATGTACTTAACATAGGAAAGTAATGTCTTATGTGATGCGAAAATTTTTTAGGTAAACACAGGGGTTTACTAGACTGGAGATAATATGAAATCCAATAGTAAAGAGAAAATTTCTAATTATATAAAAGGATTTGTTATTTTCATTTTAGTAATAATATTAATAATTAATTTAAGCGTTATTATAAAAACAAATGTAAATCCAAGTAAAATACCAGATGTAATAGGGTACAAACCATTTATAGTTTTATCTGGTTCAATGCAAGATGAAATCGATGTTGGAGATTTAGTAATTGTAAAAAATGTTGATGCAAAAGACTTGAAAGAAAAGGATATAATTGCATATAGAACAGCCGATGGATTTGTAACAACCCACAGAATTATTAATGTTATTAACAAAGAAAATGACGTTTGTTTTGAAACGAAAGGTGATAACAACAATACTAAAGATGATGTAATAGTTTGTTCAAATAGTATTGAAGGAAAATACCAATTTAAAATATCTAAATTAGGAAATGTAATATTATTTATACAAGAACCATTAGGTTTTACTATAATGATGTTAGTTATTTTAATAATATGTATATTAGTTTACATGGTTGCAAATAAAAAGAAAGATAAAACAATTGAATTTGCATCAGAAGAAGAAATGAAAGAATTCGAAGAATTCAAAAAAGCAAAAGAAAGAAAATTAAAAAGAAAACTAAAAAAAGAAGAAAAAGAATTAAAAGAACAAGAAGAGAAAAAAGAAGAAATACAAAGTGAAGAAGTGAATAATAAATAGGTGGTGTACAAAATGGAAAGGAAAGATAATAAATCAATATTATTAATAGTGTTATTAGTACTAGTTGGATTAACAAGTGGATATGTATCAAGTACATATGCAAAATATACAAGCACATTTGAAAAACAAAGTACAGCAACAATTGCAAAATGGAGTTTTGACAAAGAAAATGCAGGTACAAATTTATCCATGAATTTTGCAGATACCTATGACGCAAGTACATTAGTTGCAAATAGAATAGCACCAGGAACTGAAGGAGCTTTCTCATTAGAATTAACAAACAAAGATACTGAAACAGGTGTAGATTATTCAATTACATTTGCAGAAACAACTGGAGTTCCAACAAATTTAAAATTCTATGAAGACGCAGCATTCCAAAATGAAATTAATGTTGCTACTGGTAAAATAACAGGTTCATTAGATGCAGGAGATGCAACAGGCGATACAGTTAATTTCTACTGGAAATGGGCATATGAAACAGCTAATGGAGACGAGGCAGATACAACGGATGGATCAAATGGTGGAGAACTTGTATTAAAAGCAAAGATAACTGGTACACAACAAACACCACAATAAATAAATTAAAAATAGAGTGTTTAATAATAAAAGAAATAGATAATCTCTATTTCTTTTCTTGATATTAGAAAGGATTTAATCCTATGGAAAAGAAAAAAAGTAAAACAACAAAGAAAACAACAACTAAAAAAATATCAAATAAAAAAACAAATAACAAAACAAAAAAAGTAAGTACAACACCTAAGAAAACAAAAACAAATAATAGTAAAACAGTTAATAGAAAATCAAGTAAATTAAACGAAAATATAATAAAAAGAGAAAAAAAGAATGACAAAATATTCTGGATAACAACTTTTATATTAATCATTCTATCTCTTATATTATTTTATTTTCTAAAATTCGGAAGAATTAACAATAACAAAATTCCAACAGGAAATGTAGACATATTTGATATTGATATAAATGTTGATTGTGAATGTGAAGAAGGAGAAAAACCAAGTAGCAAGCCATCAACTAAACCAAAACCAAGTATTCCATCCTTCAATGAAACAACAGATAAAGAAGTACTTGATAAAATATTTGTAAGTGATGAAAGTGGAGATTACATATATCAACAAAACTTAAATATATTTAATAATCCAGCATTTGAATATACAAATAAAATAGCACCAGGAGTTGGAAATACATATGATTTTGTTGTTCACAACAGTATGAATGAAATTGTTAATTATTATTTAAAAATATATGAAGAAACAAAATATAGTATTAATATAAAATATAGACTAAGAAAAAATGATAAATATATAATAGGGAATAAAGAAGAATGGGTAACAGCTAGTGAATTACAAACAGAATATAATAAAATGAACAAATTAGAATCAGATAAATATTCATTAGACTGGAAATGGTTTGATGATGACAAACAAGATACATTCATTGGAAAAAATATGGATGAAAATTATAAATTAAATATAAGATTCTATTTTGAAATTATAGAGGAAAAATGAAAAAAATATTATATATAATTTTATGCACAATATTATTAACAGTACTGCTAATAAACGTATTCTCATCACATGGAAAATCATTTTTAGGTTTTAGAATATATAGAGTAGGATCAGGAAGTATGGAACCATACTTAAAAGTAAATAGTTTTGTATTGATAAAAGAGTCAAATAACTATGAAGTAAATGACATAGTAACATATAAAAAAAATAATGAATTCATTACTCATAGAATTATAAAAATAGATGATGAAGAAATAATAGCAAAGGGAGATGCTAATAATAATGAAGATGATCCCATAAATAAAAAAGATATTGTAGGAAAACTAATATTTAAATTTAACGTAATAAATTTTATAAATTATCTTTTTGGAAAACCATTAACATGGATATTATTATTTGTAATAGGTTTAATAATAACTATATTAATTCCTGATAGAAAACAAGAGGTCTAAATTAAAGAAAGGAGTTAAGAGATGAAAAAACAATATAAATTAAAAAGAAAATATGTAGTTTTCTTCACAATGTATTTTACACTCTTAACTTTTTATTTAACAATTTTCACATTTTCAAAATACGTTGGTATAATAGGAAGTGAAAAAAATGCAAATATAGCAGAGTGGAACGTAGGAATAAAAGATCAAACTAATGAAATAACAATAGTAGCTGGTAATGATAAAACAAATTATATGTTATCGGTACAAAGTTCATCAGAAGTAGCGACAACATATTCAATAATATTAAAAAATCTACCAGAAAACATAAATATATCATTAGATGGAAGTGATACGATTACACCAACAAATAGTGAAGTAACATTTTTAGGAGTAGGTTCATTTAACGCAAACGAATTAAATAAAGTAACAACACATGAAATATCATTTAGTGTTCCACTTGGATACGAAACACTAACAAATCAAAAAATAGATGTAGAGGTAGTATTTACACAAAAAGAAATATGAAAGTGAGGTATGAAATATGAAGAAAAAGTTTATTTTTATAATATTAACTCTTTTTTCATTATTTTTTGTACCAATTACATACAGTAAATATACTGAAACAGTAAGCAAAAGTTTTACATTAAATGTAAGACAACCAAGATATCATGTAACATATTTAGATAATGATGTAAGTGCAAGTATTCCAGAAGAATATCAAAAAATTGAATATATAGAAAGTACAGGAACACAATATATAGATACAGGTGTTATTGCAAAAGGGACAATAGGGTTTGAAGTAGCGTTTTTCTCAAATGATAAATTCACAGGTTCATACCCAGGGTATGGTTCAGTATTTGGAGCAAGAACAGGATCTGCAAAAAATGAAATTCAAGTAACTACATACTCAAATTCATTAAATAAAAGAGGTACATTCAGATATGGAAATGAATCATATGGAGCAAATATTAATCTAGAAGAAAAAAACTATATTTCATATCTAAATAATGAATATACTGTAAATGGAATAGTTTATGATATACCAAGAACAACATTTAATAGTAATAAAAATATAACAATATTTGCTGTTAATAATAATGGAACAGTAACACAACATGGACACGTAAAATTATATAGTTTAAAATTATATGATAATAATATATTAATAAGAGACTTTGTACCATGTTTCAGAATAAGTGATGGTGAAATAGGACTATATGATATAGTAACAAATACATTTTACATAAATCAAGGAACAGAAGACTTTATTGTAAATAATTCATCAATTCAAACATTTGAATATGGAACAAGTGGAAGACTTCTACCAAATGCATTAACTAGAGGAGGATATCATTTTATAAAATGGAATACCATGCCAGACGGAAGTGGAAAGTCATACGAAGATGAAGCAACAGTATTAAATTTAAGTTCGAAAGATGATGATGTAATTAATCTATATGCACAGTGGAAACAAAATGAATATTTTACTATAAAATATCATCTTAATTTTTCAGATTTACCACAAGGATATAAACCATTAGAATTTATTGAAAGTACAGGTTCAGAATACCTTGATACTGGAGTATCACCAAAAGGAACAATTGGATTTGAAACAAAATTTAAAACATATAACACATTTTCAGGTTCCGAATCACAATATGGTTCAGTATTTGGAGGAAGAGATGATTCACAAAAAAACGAAGTTCAAGTAACAACATATATTACAGAATTAGTTAATTACGGAACATTCAGATATGCAAACTCATCATACGAAGCAAATATTGAACTAGAAAAAATAAATAATATTAAATATTTAGGTAATACATATACAACAAACAAAGGCTCATACCAAGTAAATAGAGAAACGTTCCAAAGTCCATATACAATGACAATATTTGCCGTTAACGATGGAGGAGAAATAAAACAATTTGGTAGAGTAAGAATGTATAAACTAAAAATATATGACGGAGAAACCCTTATAAGAGATTATGTTCCATGTTATAGAGAAAGTGATAATACACCTGGCTTATATGATAGAGTAAACAACAAATTTATTACTAATTTAGGAACCGGAGAATTAAAATCAGAAAAAGTTCAACAAGCTATTTATGAAGTAAAAACAAACTTAGAAAAAAATGAATTTGAAAGAATAGGATATACATTTCATTCATGGAACACTTCACAAGACGGTAGTCAAAATTCATATATAGATGAACAAACAATTAAATTTATAGATTACATTGATAACAATCATATAGATTTATATGCACAATGGACCCCAAATAAATATCAAATAAAATTTAATTCAAATGGTGGTTCTGGTACAATGGAAAATCAACAAATGACATATGATACACAATCAAACTTAAATCAAAACACATTTACAAAAACAGGAAAAACATTTAAAGAATGGAACACTTCACAAGACGGAAGCGGAGTATCATATTCAAATAATCAATCTGTAATAAACTTAACAAACGAAAATAATAAAGTAATAGATTTATATGCAATATGGCAATAAAAAAACAGAAATATAATTTCTGTTTTTATTTAATTATTTTTCTTCTTCAATAACAATTGCTTCAGCAGGACATGCATCAATTATTGAAAGTAAATTATTTTTATCTTCTTCTTTAACTTCAACGTCTTTAGCAAAACTAAGACCTTCATCATTGAATTCAAAATAATTTTCGAATTGATTAACACATAATCCACATCCTATACAATTTTCATTTACTCTAAGTTTTTCCATAATTATCTCCTTCATAAACATTATATCTAAAAAAAAACTAAAAATCTATAATTCTCATATTATTGTTTTATTTAGTAAGATATGGTATTATTATAATGGTGAATAATATGAGTTCAAGAATGGATAAATATGATAATGTAGGTTCAGGAGAATTAAGTAGAACATCAAGAAATCAACATATATATTCTTCAAGTGATTTAACTGAACTATCAAGAATTAAAACTAACACAAATGTTAGTATTATTTCTGATGCACCAAAAAGTATTGATTTAGATAAAATTAGATCATATCTAGAAAAAAATGATGAAAGAGAAGAATATAAAAGAGTTTCATTAGAATTACCAAAAGAAGAAGAAATAGTAATTGTAAGAAAAGAAGAAAAAGATTACGATATAAAAAGTGTCTTAGACAGAGCAAGAAGTACAAGAGAGATTAACTACGAAGAAGATAGACACAGAAAACTTAATAATACGCAAATAGATATATTAAAAAGCATAAGAATAAAAGAAAAAAATATGCTAAAAAGAAACGAAGAATTGACATCTCCAATAGATGAATTAAACACAGAAGAAAAAACATTAGTTGATTTAATTCAAAATATCCAAAAAGGAAAAACCCAAATAATAGAAAGTGATAAAAATAGTGGGAATGATTTATTTGCAGAATTAATAGGTGATATGGACGATACTATGGTTATGGGACAAAAAGAAGAAATAAGCAAAGAAGAATTAAAAGAAATGCTTATTGATATGACCCAAAATCTTGAAAAAATAAAAGAACCAGAAAATGAATTTACACAAGAAATAAATATGGTTAAAAAGAATGTTTCTGATTACGATGATGAAGACGATGAAGAAATAGAAGAAAATGAAGAAGAATATGAAGATGATGATACTCCAGAAATAAATGAAGTAGATAAATCATTTTATACAAGTTCAATCATGTTTGATAAAAATGACTTTGAAGGATTTGATGAATTAGAAAAAGAATCAAGAAAAAGTAGTTTCTTAGCAAAATTCGCTGTGTTTATAGTAGTTTTAATGCTAGTTGCAACAGTATTCTTAATTGTGAATTTTGTATTTGATTTAAATATAATATAAAAGAAAACTAGTTTTTCTTTTTTTTAATATAATTTAATATGAAAACGAAAAATATAATTATTTTTATTATTACAATAATAATATTATTAACAGTTTTTTATATTAAACAATTTTCAAATGAAACAAAAAATACAATAAGTAAATATACAAAAAATGAATCATACAATAAAATGAATCAAATAATAGATAAAGTAGTAAAAGAAGTTTTATTAAAAGAAAAATGCGATGATATTATTCAAAATAACACAACAGAATTAAATTTTGATAATGATAAAATAAATCAAATTATAAATAAAATATCTAAACAACTAAATATAGAATTAAAAGAAAAAATAAGTAAAAACGAAATATATTATTTAGTGTATGCGCCATTATCTAAATACCATATAGTAAGTAATTTAGGACCCAGTATACCATATTCTGTAAAAACAACGGGTAATATTAAAACAAATTATAAAACTAACGTTAAAGAATATGGAATAAATAATTCATTAATTGAAGTAAAATTATTAATTGAAATAAATTTTGAAGTAATATTACCATTGTTAAATGAAATATATAAGTTAGAAAAAGAAATTATTTTAGATAGTAAAATTATTCATGGAGAAACACCACAATATTACCTAAATAACGAGTAAAACTTTACTAAATAAAAATCAAATGTTATAATTACTTTGGAGAGAAATATGACAATAAAAGTAGAAGAAAATGAATACAAATTGATAGAAAATTATAGAGATGGATATGATGATGACATGTTTAAAGAAAAATATACATCATATTTTGAAAACTATGATTATATAGTAGGGGATATTGCGTATTCAAAATTAAGATTAAAAGGATTTAACAAAAAAACTAACAAAAATTTTAATAAAATAAATGACTTTAAAAACGTAGAAAAATATATAAAAAATAATTGTGCATATGAATGTAAATATTTTATTTTGGAAAAAATAAACACTAAATAGTATCAAATTAATTGATATTATTTTTTTTGTATGATAATATTATATATGATAGAGAGGTTGGTAAAATGAGTAAAATTTCTATTAAAAATATGGATGGTACAATGGAAGAAGTTGACCTAGTTAATGCATTTAAAATTAATGAATTAAATAAAAGTTTTGTGATATTATCTAAAGGTGAAACTGCCGGAGAAGGAATGAGTAAAATATATATTTCTGAATTTGTTGAAAGAGAACCAGGAGTATATAGTCTAGTTGGAATAAAAGATGAACAAACATGGCAAAGTGTTAAACTTGCGATGAAACAAATAGTTGAAAGTTAGGTGATAAAATGATAAGCGAATTAGATAAAGTACAAAGAGGCTTAGTAGAAGCAACAGTTGAATTTGATACACAAAAGAAAGTAATAGGTGTAGCAACTACAAATTTATTACCTAATGAAAAAGGAATAGTTCCACTTTCAAAACAAGGTGCATTTCAACAAGAACAAGTAGAAACCGTAGATTTCATGGGAGTAGTAGAAAATGCACAACAACAAAACCAAGAAGAAGTATTAGAACAATTAGATTTACCAGTGTTAACTGATTCTTCAGCACAACCAGTAGGATTACAAGAACCAGTTCATAACGATGTTATAACAAGTAACCCTGTAAGTGTAGAGAGTCCTGAAGATTTATCTGGATTTAAAATACCACAACCAATTGAAGAAGAAGCTCCATCAGTGATGGAACCAGTAGGACCAGTTGCAGTTGATATTCAAATGCCACAAATGCCAGAAACAATTGTTGCAAATGAACCAGAAGAATTTAATGCAAATATTTTCGAAGAGAGCTTACCAGCTATGGAACCAGTAAGCAATACACCAAGTCCAGTTAATCCTGAATTGGTAGTAAATTCAGAAGAAATATTAAATTCAATACCAACAACAACACCAACTAATGAACAACCTCCAATGTTTGAACCAGTTACTGAAGAAGTGGTTCCACCAATGAATAATATAATGCCTGATATAGATATACAAATGCCATTACTACAAGAAGAAACACCTGTAGTAAACGAACAAACAACTGTTGAACCAGTACAAGAAGCACAAACAGAAGTTCCTTCAATGTTTATGCCAACAATGGAACCAGTTACTCCTGAAATTATGACACCAGTTACAGAAACAACAGAAGTTACACCTGTAACACCAGTTACAGAGGCTATAGATGTAACACCGGTTACAGAAGTAACAAACTCTGCTCCAGTTGTAGAAACAACTTTACCAGAGGTAGAACCAATGGTAAATGTGGAACCAACAATTAAAGAAAATGTTAGCGAAACAACTGATAAACCAATAGAAAAAGCAGAAGAGCAAGGATTTAATAATGCTAATGGTGCTGTAGATGAGTACTTGAAATTAATGAAAAAATATGAAAGTACTATAGAAGAAGCACATAGAGTATTTATAGAAGGATTAAAACAAATTGAAGAAAAGTTTAGTTCAAAATCAAATATAGTAGCAAGTACAGAGTTGAATCCAGTAGAAAATAAAGTTGTAGAACCAGCTTTACCTGAAATTCAACCAATGCAACAAGCAATGCCAGAAGTTAATCAAACAAACAATATGATGCTTCCTGGAAATAATCTTGTGCAAGATGCTATGAATATGATTAATGCAATGTCAGATTCAGGTCCTAGATTATAAAAATGAAATAAAAAACTAATCAAAAAAGATTAGTTTTTTTCATATAATAAAATATGAATGAATTAATAAAAAATAGTTATGATATTAATATAAAAAAAATATATAAAGATTTTTTTTATTATATGAATGAAAAAATAAAAATAATAAAATTAAAAGAAATACCAATAAATATAAATAACAAAATAAATATTTTAAAAGATAAAAGAATAAGCCAAATAGTATTAACAAAAAATAAAGAATATTTTACAAAATATAAAAATGAATACATAATATTATTAAAAATAAATGATC
>JAZUBJ010000070.1:0-16500 GCA_045638445.1 Bacilli bacterium
AAATAAATATACTTATGCATTATAATATATCAGTGATATGTTTATCATTAATTTTACATATTACAATAATCTGGTATTTAAACGTATACTTATTTGAAAAAAAATATAAATGTGACAGATTAAAATTAGATTTACTATCATTAATTATTTCAACAGTTTTAATGTTTACAATAGTATTTATGAACGAATATATAACATATGAAAAAACAACTGTTGATTGTGTAAGAAGTAACAACGATATAGTAAAAATAAGAGTAGGCAAATATGGTGTTGAAAATATAAAATCAAACGGAGAATTTATTTCGGAAGAAGAACTTATGAATTACAATTTGGAATTGCTAATAAAGTTTGCAGATAATTATAATAAATATGAAAGTGAAGAAGAAGTAATAAAGGCAAATATGGATATAGTATATTCATACGAAAAAGAACAAAAATCATCATGTAAAAAACATTAACAAAAAGTTAATGTTTTTTATCTATATAAAAAGAACCTAAAAGGTTCTTATTTTCTAATTGGTGACCCATATGGGATTTGAACCCATGAATGTCGCCTTGAGAGGGCGATGTGTTAACCATTTCACCAATGGGCCAGTGAAATAATTTTAACATGTATATATTTTTTTTTCAATAATAAATTATGTATTATATACAATTTTTGGTAAATAATAGAAATATGAATAATGAAAAATATGATGAAATAAAAAAAAGAATAGTAACTGAAAATGATTTAATAAAAAATATGAGTATAGCATTCTTCTCAGGTGGATTTATAGGAATAATAGGAGAACTGTTATTTAATATATACCAACTTAAATTTAATGAAGCAAACTCATCATTTTTAGTATTTACAACTTTTATTGTAATTGGTTCATTACTAACAGGACTAGGTATATTTGATAAGATTTTAAGTTTCTGTAAATGTGGACTTATAGTACCAAGTACAGGCTTTGCAAATACTATGACAAGTAGTGCAATGGATAACAAATATGAAGGATATATTAAAGGAATAGGTGCCAATATATTTAAACTAACAGGAAGTATTATTTTGTATGGAACAATATTTGGAATAATTATGGGTTACATAAGGGGGATAATATGACATATCACTTTAATAAAGTATATATAAATGAAAAATATTCACTTTTAGCATCAAACAAATATAATCCGGTAATAAAAGGTAATACAGATGAATTTATCAATGACTATTATTTAAGTAAAAAAACAATAGAACTATGTGAAGCAGAATACCAAAGGATTGTAATAGATAAATTAATTGAAAAATCATCATTATCAAAGAACGAAATTGATTTAGTAATTAATGGAGATTTACAAAATCAAATATTAGCAAGCACACTATCTATAGCAAATAAAGACATTTCATCACTAGGAATATACTCAGCATGCGCAACATTTATAGAAGGAATTATCATAGGAAGTATGTTTGTTAATAATACAAAATCAAATATTATAGTTTCATCAAGTTCACATAATTTAGTTAGTGAAAAACAATTTAGATTCCCAGTAGAATATGGTATAAGATGATATAACCTAAAACTCCTACATCATTCTATAATAAATATTAGATAATCCAACAGATATCTAATTTAATACTATCATCATTATATCTTTCAGTTTTTAGGTACATGACACTTTCAATAATAGTTTTAAGTAATTCATTTCTTTCCACAACTGATAACTTATAATAGTTTTCAAATACATTTTTTAAAATCGGTATTGATTTTTTAATTGTAATAATTTTATCTTCTTCATCATCTTTTCCAATTTCATCTTTCTTTTTTATTAATAATTCTAATTCCTCATTTAATTCTTTTTTTCGTTCAATATACTCTTGCAAACTATCTACTTCTTGTTCATAAGCTATTTTTGCATTTTTTAATTGTTTTTGAATAAGTGCTATTTTTTTATCAATATTCTCAGAGTTCTTTTTATTTGCTTTAATTACCTTTGTATATTCTTCTTCATAGTTTTCAAGATAGTAACTAAAGTTTTCATATCTCTTTTTAATTTCATCTAATATCATATTTTCAACAACTTCAAAATTAGTAGATACATTGGTACATTTATGTGCTGAACATACCAATGATTCTTTTTTTACAACATCTTCATATTCTAAAACTATATCTTCATATTTCCCATCTTTAATATTCAATATTTTTTTAATATCATCCCATCTACTTACAAAATAATCTGATGGATAAAACTTTCTATGATTATTTCCAAACCATTCATAAGCACGAAATTTTGGTATATCTAATAATCGCATCATATCAGCAGTTGTAAGTCCAGCTTTCTCTTTATGTTCATTTAAATAGGCTTGAAATTCGTCTTTGTTTAATTGATATCTTCTTTTTCTAGTTATGTGATTATATTTTGGCATTCTAACGAAAGCTCTCCCACATATAGCACATTTAACTAATCCTGATAGAGAACTTTTTTGTTGAAAGCTTTTTCTTAATGGAATAGGATCATTTACTTTTAGCTTTTCTTGAACAACCATAAAATCTTCTTTACTAATGATAGGGGAGTGCAAACCTTTATAGATTGGACAATTTTTATCAAGTTCTCTATATTGTACTACTTTACCATCAATAATCTTTTCTTTCGTTGGCCTTTTACCATAGGTTAAATAACCATAATAAGTAGGATTGGTTAAAATCCTTCTAACAGAACAATGATTCCATTCTTTTTCATGCACAAGTGGAGCATTCATGTCTATTAATTGAGAAGCAATATGATAAGTACCAATTCCATCTAAATACCATTGGAAAATCATTTTTACATATTCAGCATTTTCGTTAGGTCTTAAAGTGAACCCTTTTCCATCGGCAACATTCATTTCTTTACAAGTCACTTTGTCATATCCAAATGGAGCAGCGGAAGCTATATACTTTCCTTGAGATACTGACCAATGTCTACCATTTGATAATAACTCTTTAACCATTTCTAGATAATCATTTCCTCTTAATAATTCATCTTTGAAGAATCTTTTGTCATATTTATTTTTAAGATTATAGGTCTTTTGTGGAGTTAAAACAAGTGTGTTTGTAATTTCTAAAATGTTAATTAAATTTCCACAATCTACTAAATCACCACGAGAAAGTCTTGAACAATTGATACATAAAATAGCATCAATGCTATCATCTTTCTCTATCAAATTCAATACCTCTTTGAATACAGGTCTTGCACTTATCTTTTCTCCTGATACAACTTCTTTATAAATGTTTTCTTCTGGTATTTCATATCCTAAAAACCTTTTTGACCATTCTTGTAATTGTCCTAAATGTCTTGATAAAGTTTCTTCATCAGATGCATATCTACCATCTATCATATCTTCACGAGATTTACGAAGATAAATAATAACTTTACCTAATTTATTTAATTCTATATTGTAATCATTTATGTTGTACATCATATTCATCATTCCTTTTCTATTATTTACATATAAGTTCAAGTGATTTGATTAAGTATTTCTTTTCTTCTTCATTTAAATCATCAACAGCATATGTTATTGCTTTTATCATAAGTTCTTTAAATTGATATTTATTATATTTGACAAATTCGTTGGTTTCTTCTAAATCAAATAAATCATTAGGTAACATATCTAAATAAAGAGAAAGTGGTATAAGTTTATCAATCTTCATATTATTAACTAATAACACTTCATTTTCATAATCTCTATAAGTTGTTTTAGAAACTCCAAGTCTTTTACCAGCTTCTTCTAAAGTCAAATTAAGTTCTTTTCTTCTTTTTTTAAGTAATGTAGTTATATCTTTTCTTATCACGTTCGGTACACCTTACTAAAAAAGTAAATTAAATTTACTTAAATATTATTTCACAATTACAACACAATTACATTTTATATTAAACACATAAAATACATAAAGAACAGTTGTGATTACTTATTATCTTTTTCAAAACAAATAAGATTTAATGTTTGCTCAATTAAAGCTTTTTCTTGGTCACTAATATCAGTTTTAGTTAGTAATTCTTTAACTCCATATTGAAATTCTTTACGTGTTATTTGTTCAGATTTTTGACCTTTTTCGAGGATGGTTCTTTCTAAAAACTCATTGGTTGTGAATCCTAAAAAATCACATAATGATTTAACTTTATCGGTTCTCATATTACCAATTTCATTACTTTCCCATCTTGAAACAGTTGCTTTGCTAACACCTACATAATCTCCAACTTGTTCAAGTGTGTAACCTTTTTCTTTTCTTTTCTTTTTTATAAACTCGCCAATTGTTAAATTGTTTGACATTTTTTCACCGCCTTTTTTTATATTGTGGACTTAATCCAAATACATTATAACACAAAAACTTACGAAAACGAAAAAAAAGTTGCAAAAAAGTAAATTTAGTATGTACATTTAAAAATTATATGAGTATAATAAAAATATAAGTTACGAAAACGTAACAAAAAAAGAGAGGGTAATAAATATGAATTTATACATCTTATTAGAGATTATGGAACAACGAAATGTAACTAAAACTGAACTTGCTAAAACAATTAATATTAGTCCTTATACTTTAAGAACAAGATTCAGGAAAAAAACTTCATTTACAATAGACGAAATAAATAGCATAAAAGAAAAATTAAATTTATCAAATGAACAATTACTTGATATTTTTTTTAGAGATAAAGTTGCATAAAAGTAACAAATTGGAGGACACACAATGTAATGGAGAAAAAATATTATTGGCTAAAACTTAAAGAAGATTTCTTTGATGATAAATACATAAAAGCTTTAAGAAAGTTACCAGATGGGGATGCATTATGTATTATTTATCAAAAAATGCAATTAAAAAGTTTAAAAACGGAGGGTTTTATTCATTATGATAAAATCCTCCCCAGTGCTGAAGAAGAATTGGCATTAGTTCTTGACGAGGAGATCAACAAAGTTAAATTAACTTTACAAGCACTTTTGAATATGGGGTTAGTTGAAAAATGGGAAAACGATACTTTATATATGGTTGCAATGCAAAATCTAATCGGAAGTGAAACAGCTGTTGCTGAAAGAGTTAGAAAGCATAGAGAAAAACAAAAAATGTTACATAGTAACACCAAAGTAACAAAAGGTAACACATATATAGAGATAGAGAAAATAGAAAATATAAAAGAGAAAAAGCAAGATATAGAGAGAAAAGAAGAAAATAATATAGTCATTCCTTGCAGAAGTGACAGTGTTTGCAAATCCCAACTTGAAGAAGAATTTGAAATTATTTGGAAAGAGTATCCTAGAAAACAAGGGAAACAAAATGCTTTAAAGTCATACATAGTAGCAAGGAAGAAAAGTACTACTTATGAAGAAGTACTTATAGGTTTAGAAAATTATGTGAAATACATAACAATTGAAAAGATAAAGCCACAGTATATAAAACATGGTAGCACATGGTTTAATCAAGAATGTTGGAATGATGATTACACAATAAGAAGAGAAATAACTACAGCAGATTTAAATATCGATTGTAGTGATTTCTTTGATTAGGAGGTTATATGAAGGAAACAGATATAGTGAAGGGGTTAAAGGTGCTTGGTATTGCATATTCAAAAGAATTTACAAAAGAAGAATGCTCTACATACTATGAGTTTTTACAAGAGTATAGTTATGAAACATTTAAAACAGCAGTAAAGAACATTATTAAAAAATCAAAGTTTTTACCAAAAATAAGTGAACTAGTAAAAGAATGTGATAGTTGCAAAGAATTAATAAAAAATGAAGTGATCGATTTTATGTGGAATAGTGGATATTTTAAAAAAGGAACTTGTGGTGAATTAAGTGATGCACAAGCATTAAGAAATTATGATAAATCAATTAAGTTTATTGAAGAAGGTAAAGTTCCAAAATGGCTACAAGAAGATATGAATTATTACTACAAATTGATGAAACAGGAGAAGTTAAGTTGTAATGAGCAGTTAAGAATAGGACAGGTTTAAAATGAATGAATCTAAAGTAAGGGAGGGTTCTATGGAAAAACTAAAACATAACTTAAAAAACTTATATGATGTCATTAATAAAATTGCTAAACAACATAGCGAAAATGGTGAAGATGTTAGTGATTGGTTTTATACAAAAGATGAATTTGAAAAAATAAAGAAAAATCCCAAAAACACGATTATTAAATAGAACAAATTAAAGGAGCAATCAAAATGGAAATTGCAAAAGTACTAGAAATTTTATCAAAACACATCATCAGATTAGAAGAAGATATTTACTTAAAAGATTACGAGATTAGAAAGTTAAAAGAAAAATTAAAGAGCATTGAAAAACATCTTGATAGTTATAGTAGAAAGGAAAAATGATGGACACGAAATTAACAAAGAATCAGACAGCGAATACAGGAAAGTATTCATATCAATATGTAGATATAGCACAAATACATGATTATTTAGAAAATATTAATGCAAGATATATACAGTGTATTAAAAGAATTGAAAATGATGATTATATCATGACCAAAAGATGTTTTAAAGACATATGGGAAGATGAATGGTTACAAGGATGTAAAGTCGTAGATGCAACATTAATAGGTGTAAATAATCCAGCTCAACAACAAGGAAGTGCATTGACTTATGCTAGAAGATATTCGTTATTAATGGCATTTGGATTGGCAACAGAAGATGATGATGCAGCAAGTTTAACAAAAAAATTAGAAGTAACAAAAGAAGATGCAGATAAATACGTATTTACATTTGGAACTAAACATAAAGGACATAAATTAACTGATGTTATTAAAGATGATCCTAAATACATAGATTGGTTAATAGCTAAAAGTAATGATGAGTATTTACTTAAATGTATTGAATTATTGACAGGTCAAGTTAAACCAAGTGAAGAAGAGTTAAAAGAACAATGTGATTTGTTAGTTGAGTTTCAAGATTTAGTAAATAAAACAAATACTAATAAAGAAGATTTATATAAACATTATGGTGTGAAGAATAACACACAAATGACAACCGAACAATTTAAAGATGCAATATCAATAATGAAAATGAAGTTAAAGTAGGTGAATAGATGTATTACAAATTAGATTCAAAAGAACTGGAAATAATTAATAAAGTAAGTGCATTAACTTATACAGATTATGAACTATTAGGTAATTTTATACCAGTAGAAAGTATGTACTCTATGGTTGAAGATTTGCTAGATGAAATAGAACATCAAAAAGAAAGATATAAAAATTTAGAAAAAGATATAGAAGATAATTATAGACCGATACCATACACTGAACAAGTTGGTATTTATAACAGAGATTTTATTTAGGAGGTAAATATGAATAAGGTAATTTTATCAGGTAACCTATGTAAAGATATTGAAGTTAGATATACACAAAGTAATAAGCTAGTTATTCAAAATACAATAGCTGTAAAAAATGATTTTAAAAATAAAGATGGAGATTATGAAAGTCAATTTATAAATATTGTGGTTTGGAATAATCAAGCTGAATTTTTAAATAAATATGCAGCTAAAGGAACTAAGATTTTAGTTGAGGGAAGAATAGCTAATAGAAGTTACGATAAACAGGATGGAGCAAAAGCATACATAACAGAGGTTATTGTAGAAAAATTAGAACTATTAGGTGTAGGTAGAAAAGAAGAAACAAAACAAGATACACAATTACCACAAAACTATAAAAGCAATTATGAAGATAATCCTGAAATAGTTTTAAAGGATGACGAATTGCCATTTTAGGAGTTAGTTATGATAGGTAAACCTAATGAATTAGCAAGACATTTATTTACGTTAGATCCTGATAAAGAATATGAGATAAAAGAATATAAGAAAAAAAGGTCATTAGATGCAAACTCATATACTTGGGTTCTAATGCAAAAGATAGCTGATAAAGTTGGAAATACAAAAGAAGAAGTGTATCGTGAAGCAATTAAAGATGTTGGCCAATTTGAAATACTTCCATTAAGAAATGATGCAGTAGATACATTTAAACATGCTTGGACTAAAAAAGGATTAGGATGGATTTGTGAAATACTAGGAGAAAGCAAATTAGAGGGTTATACAAATGTAATTGCTTATTATGGTACAAGTTGTTATACGAGCGATAAAATGGCTAAATTCGTTGATTATATAGTCCAAGAATGTAAGCTTCTTGATATTGAAACATTAACACCTGATGAACTTTTACAATTAAAATCTTTAGGATGTGATTAGATGTTTAAAAAACTGATTGAATATTTTAAAGAGTGGAAAAAAGTTATGGAAGATAGTGAGGATGAGAAATGAAATATGTAATTGATATGAAGTTACCTAGTTTAAATGATTACATAAGAGTATGCAGATGTAACAAATATCAAGCAGCTAAATTTAAGGCTGATATAGAACAAGAAATTGGTTTATTTTTAAAGAAAATGCCTAAATGGGATAATCCTATTAAAATACATTTTCATTGGCTAGAGGGCAATAAAAGAAGAGATTTAGATAATATCTGTTTTGCTAAAAAATTTATATTAGATGCAATGGTTAAAAAGGGGAAATTAAAAGATGACAATAGGAAATGTGTAACAGCATTTACAGATAGTTTTAGTTATTCAGAAGATGGTAGTTTTAGAGTTGTATTGGATGTAGAAGAAATGAAAGAGGTATAAGCTATGAAGATGAGAAGAGCGGGGGAAATAGTAACATATACAACGAGATCAGAATCAAATGAAACAATAGATAAAACAAAACGATATAAACAAATAATTGAAATATTAGATGGAGGTAATCAAATGACAGCTAAAGAGATTGCCGTTGAAATGTGGAATAGAGGATATATACCTTTACCTGAAAGGAACTTTACAGCACCAAGATTAACCGAGCTTTCTTATAAGGGTATTGTTGAACCGATAGGAAAAGAAAAGTGTTTATATACAGGAAAAACTGTAGCTGTTTATTCATTAAGAGTTGAACAAACAAATATTTATGAATTTATTTAGGAGGATATATGGAAAAACCAAAATTTAAAGATTATAAAGAAAAACAAGTATATTACAAAGAAAGAAGTAAAAAGGTAATCGCAAAATATGATAGTGGAATTAGATTTAATCGAAAAGGTGAAAAAAGAATAAAAGGTATTCCTTATGTAAAATCAAGTGAAGAGGTGAGCAAATGATACTTTTATTAATAATAATTGCATTATGTTCATTTAGTATTGTGTGTGGATTAGTATCAATATCAAATCAGCTAGATAAGATAATTGATAATCAAGATATTATTAAATGCATTAAAAAGAATAAGTAAGTTGTATGTTGTACCAGTAAAAAGAAAGGTGCAAGATGAAGAATAAGATTTTATCAGAAATCACAAATTTTTGTGGAGAATGTTCATTAAGAGAGTGTTGTTGTGAATGTGATTGTGTGCTGTTTAGAATTGAGAAAATTGTGGAGGAGAAAAATGAAAACTTACAAAATAGAAATAGAAGAAACATTAACAAAGGTAGTAGAAGTAAAAGCAGAAAATCAAGAAGAGGCCTATGACAAAGTATATGACCAGTATGTAAATGAAGAAATAGTATTAGGTAGTGAAGATTATAGTGATGATACTAAATTCTATTTAATTGATGAAGATTACAATAGAATATGTGAATTTTAAGGAGCAAATATGAAAGTATTTTATAAAAAAGATTTTATGGAGGTTTTGAAAAAATATACTAATTTAAAGAAGGAGTTTGACCAATACAAAGTATCTGCATCTAATAATATAAATGTATTAGAAGAAAAATCATTTAGCTTATTAGAAGAAAACTCAAAACTAAAGGATACACAGTTAAAGAATGATGTGTTTAATCAATCATTAAAAGAAGAATTAAACAATTATAAAATGGAAGTGGCTGCTGTTAGAGATGAATTAAAAAAAGTAAATAATGCAAATGGTGGCTATAAAAAATCCAACAATGAATACAAAAAGGTAAATGAAGAACTAAAAAAACAAGTTAGTGAATTAGTTATACAAGTTGAAGATCTAAAGAGTAATAGATATCTAATAAAAAAAATACCCAGTGGAAGAACTAAAAGTACTATAAAGACTAAAATATCTATGCCTATGAGGGAATCAGTAAGAAGATTTATGAAAGAGAATTTTGACTAATGCTTAGATTGGAGGATATACATAAATTAAATAATAAATCTATTGATATAGATGAATACATGGATGTGTTAAATAATGCTGATGCATATGATGATTACTTAATAAGATTGAGAGATAGATTTAAGAAGATTAACTCAAAGGAATATTATTTATCTTATTCAGGTGGTAAAGATAGTCATTTCTTGTATTGGTTTATAAAAGAATACTTACAGGACAATGACATTCAAATTATAGGTGTAAATACATATATGGAACATCATGAGATATTACAAAGAATAAATAAAAATTGTGATAGAGTTTTATTCCCAGCTATGAAACCGTCAGAGATAAAAGAGAAATATGGTATTCCTTGTTTTACGAAGTTTCAAGATGAAATGATAAAAAGATATCAAAATGGAAGTAGAACTAAAAACACAATGGATGCTGTAACAGGTGAAAATAGAATTAAGTTCAAATTAAATAAAACAGCCAAAGAACTATTACTTTCAGATAAATTACATAAAGTAAGTAATTTATGTTGTAAGGTTATCAAAAAAGATACATTAAAAAAGTATGAGAAAGAAACAGGTAAAAAAGCAATAGTAGGTGTAAGAGGAAATGAAAGTGTAATGCGAAAATCACAATACACTTCCTGTTTCACTAAAAAGGGTATATTCACCCCATTATGGGATTTAACAGATGATATTCTAAATGAAATTTATAAAAGATACAACATAGAAATTCCTGGCGTATATAAATACATAAATAGAACTGGCTGTATGGGTTGCCCATATGGGAAAAATACAGAATTAGAATTGTCATTATTAAAAGATGGTCAAAGAAAATTTGTATGTGAATACTTTAAGGAAAGTTACGAAGTAAAAAAGATAAATCTGAAAAAGGAGTGATCCAATGATAAAAAAATACTTTGAAAACGTAGTAACAATTAAAATAGATATGCAAAATGCATTAAGAAAATGGGTTGATGCTAATGAAGATTTTTATACATTAACAGGTATTAAATTATCTGATATGCCAAAAGGGGGAGTACCTTTAGGATATACTGATTTACTTATTAATATAGAAACACTATATAGTGAATATTTAAAGTTAAAAGAAGAGTACGAAAAAGAGTATAGTAAATGTAAAATAAACCTTTATAAATTAAATAATAGAGTACATAGATTAATAATTGAATACACTTTTATTGATAGGGAAATAGATAGAAAATCAGATAAAGAAACATTAAAAACATTAAATAAATATCATAATATAGAATTATCATATGCTTATTTTAGAAAGATGAAACTTATTGCAAAAAAGGAATTTGAAAAGGTATTAACTAATTAACAGTATTATTTTCTACTTTTATTGTAATACATTGTAAAATTATGGTAACATAATACTAGGTGATAATATGAAAAAGAAAGTATTAATACTTTTAACTTTAATGTTATTTTGTCCATTTATAGTAAATGCATATGAAGTAAAGATGGATTGGCAAAAAAATCTTGAGTTTGAACCTATGAAATCTTATTTTACTAAAGATAGTGGAATTATAGTAATTGGTGAGTCTTATGATTCAATTCAAGATGAATTTAGTGTAATAATAGAAAAAGTCGATAAAGAAGGAAATGTGTTATACAAAAGCACTTGGAATACTCAATATAGTGAAGAACAATTTTTAATATCATTAACAAATGATGGAGGTTTTATTTTATATGGTTATGTTGATGCAGAATTAGGACTATCGAACAAAGGAGGCGATGATGCCATAATAATAAAATACGATAAAGAAGGAAATGTGCTATGGCAAAAATATTGGGGTGGTAATAAAACCGATAAATTTAATAATGTGGAACTAACTAAAGATGGTGGATATATTACGGTGGGTGAAACATGGTCAACAGACATAGAAGGAATAGAAAATAAAGGTAGTGGTGATGCACTAATAGTAAAATATGATAAAGATGGCAATATATTATGGCAAAAGAGTTGGGGAGGAAATGATAATGATGGATTTGATGATGTTGTAATAACAGAAGATGGAGGTTTTATAGCAGTTGGTTATTTTCGGTCAACAGATGTGGAAGGTATGACACATAAAGGAGCATCTACTGATGCAATAATAGTAAAATATGATAAAGATGGCAATATGTTATGGGAAAAAAACTGGGGAGGAAGCGGAAATGAAAGTTTTGACTCATTATTATTGACAAAAGATGATGGAGTTATTGCGGTCGGAGAATCAACTTCAACATATATTGAGGATATGCCAAATAAAGGTGAATTTGATGGAATAATGGTGAAATATGATAAAGATGGAAATATGTTATATCAAAAGAATATGAGAACTGCACAAAACGTTGTTCCCCCTTATTATTTAGTCTTATTAACAGAAGATGATGGAGTTGTTGCATTAGGACAGTCAACAGATTATGATGTAATAATAGTAAAATATGATAAAGACGGAAATATATTATGGGAAAAGAGTTGGGGTGGCAATGATTGGGATGGTTTGAGCTCTGTTCCATTAATGCAAGATGGCGGATTTATTGCAGTTATGAATACATCTTCAACAGATATAGAAGGTATAACAAATAAAGGTGACTATGATATTGTATTTGTAAAATATGATAAAGAAGGAAATATGTTATGGCAAAAAAACTGGGGAATGGATTTTGCAGTAGAACTTAGTCCAGTATTCTTAACAGAAGATGTTGGGATTCTAGCTATTGAAAATTTATATTCTTTAGATAATTCAGAAATCATTTCTTCCGCGGTAGTAAAATATTCAATTGAATATAATTTAGAAATGGTAGCTATGGAAAATAAAACATTTATTGTAGAACAAAAAGGTAAATATGGAGTTATAACTCCAACACCTAATGAAGGCTACGAAGTAGATAAAATCATAGTTAAAGATACAACTGGTAATGAAATAGAAGTAACTAAGCTAGAAGATGGAACATATTCGTTTGAATTATACGATGATGTAACTATCGAAGTTAGTTTTGGAAGATCATTTCGTATTGATGAAAAAGATTATGTTAATGGAAAAGCAGATATTATTAAATCAGATAATAATGTTGTTGTGATATCTCCAACAGCTGATAAAGGTTATGAACTTGATAAAATAATAGTTAAGAATAGTAAAGATGAAATAGTTGAAGTTACTAAACTTGAAGATGGAACTTATTCATTTGAATTAAATGATGATGTAACTGTAGAAGTATTATTTAAAGAAGAAGTATTTAATCCTAAGACTGGTGTAAGTAATATAATTGGTTTATTATTTACTATGGCTCTTTGTTTTATTAGTGGATTCTTTGTATTGAAAAATTATAATAAAAGTTATGAAATTTAAATAGAAGTGACGAGAATATATATTGCAAATTAGCAATATATATTTTTTTATTGTTCTAGGAAGATATTAAGTAACACTTTAGAACAAGAAGTAACACTTTGGAACAACAAAGAACAATCAAATGGTAGTATAATGTATAATGTAAAAGTTTATGATGATAAACTTTTCAAGAGGTCAAATATTAATTTATTTAGATCATAGAAATATGGTCTATTTTTTATGGGGAAAAAAGGGAAAACGAGAAGTTCTTAATTAATTCGTTTAGAGGGTTTTAGCAAGAACTTAAATTAAGATGTAGCTTGTTAGTTTATAAGATATATAAATTAATAACAGGAGTATGATGTATGAGTAAAGATTGGACAGGCAATAAACGAGCTGCATTTGTTCAATTAGGTGCAAGTAATCATAGTATTCAAGAAAGAGAACAAAATGATTATTATGCAACTGATCCAACTGCAATAGATGATTTATTAAAAGTAGAATCATTTAATAATAATATTTGGGAATGTGCTTGTGGGGAAGGACATCTAAGTAAGAAATTAAAAGAATATGGATATAAAGTATATTCAACTGATTTAATTGATAGAGGTTATCAAGATGAATTAGTTGATTTTTTATATTCAGAAAAAGATTTTGATGGAGATATTATTACAAATCCACCTTACAAGTATTGTAGTGAGTTCATATTAAAAGCATTAGATAGTATTCCAGTAGGAAATAAAGTGGCTATGTTTTTAAAATTAACTACACTAGAAGGACAAAAGAGATATGGAGATATATATTCTAAATATCCACCTAAAACAATATATGTATATAGCAAAAGAAAACAATGTGCTAAGAATGGAATATTCAAAGGAACAAGTGCTGTATGTTATGCATGGTTTATATGGGAAAAAGGTTTTTGTGGATGTAGTCAGTTGAAATGGATTTAAAGGAATGATTGAATGATAGATTTAAGAAAAGGTGATTGTATGGAAGTAAAAGAGATGAATATTAAGGATGTTATTCCTTATGAAAAGAATCCAAGAAAAAATGATGAAGCAGTAAAGTATGTAGCTCAAAGCATTAAAGAATTTGGTTTTAAAGTACCAATTGTAATTGATAAAGACAATGTAATTGTAGCTGGACATACAAGATTAAAAGCTGCTAAAAAATTAGGCTTAGAAACAGTACCATGTATTGTAGCTGATGATTTATCAGAAGAACAAATAAAAGCATTTAGACTAGCTGATAATAAAGTAAGTGAAAAAGCCGAGTGGGATTTTGATTTATTAAATCTTGAACTAGGAGATATATTATCTATTGATATGTCTTGTTTAGGTTTTGATATGAATTTAATAGAAGAAGAACCTGAAATAGAAGAAGATGATTATGAAGTAGAAGTTCCATCTGAACCTAAAGCTAAATTAGGTGATATATACCAACTTGGAAATCATAGATTAATGTGTGGGAGTTCAACTGATGTTGAAATGGTTAATAAGTTAATAGATAATAATAAAATTGATTTAGTTTATACAGATCCACCTTATGGAATAAATATTGTAAACGAAAAAGGAAAAGTAGGAGCGGAAAATTTAGCTAAAAACAGAACTTATTTAGAGGTTAAAGGTGATGATACAACTGAAACTGCACAAGAATTTTATGATACTTGTGTTGCTTTAAATATAGATAAATTCATTTTGTGGGGTGGCAATTATTTTGTTGATTTTTTACCTTTCAGTCCTAGTTGGTTAATATGGGATAAAAGAATAGATATGAATAGTAATAATTTTGCAGATGGTGAGATGGCTTGGTGTAGTTTTAAAACACCTGTAAGAATATATCATCAATTGTGGAATGGAATGATAAGAGAGGGTGAACATGAAAATAGAGTTCATCCAACACAAAAACCTATAAGAATGCAAACTGAAATATTAAAAGATTTTACAAATGAAACAGATAATATTTTAGATGGTTTTGGTGGAAGCGGATCAACATTAATTGCTTGTGAAGAAACTAATCGAAATTGTTTTATGATGGAGTATGAACCACATTATGTTGATGTGATTATAAATAGATGGGAACAATACACAGGACAAAAAGCAGTATTGTTAAATGGTGAAGGAAGAAGCAAGAGAATATATAAGCTCAATGGGTAGATTTGAAAAGTTCGCTGAATGGGGATTATTTTAAGATAAAAAGAGGTGATGACAATGAATGAAGGTAATCTAGTTTCATTAGCAGACCGAACAACGGAAGAAAAACGAGAAATAGCTATTAGGGGTGGAATTGCTAGTGGTGAAGCTAGAAGAGAAAAGAAACTAATGAAAGACCAAATTAAATTATTGTTATCATTACCTTTAAAAGATAAGAAAGCAATTAAGCAATTAGAAACATTAGGGATTGATACAGATAATATAGATAATCAGATGGCTTTGGTTATATCAATGTGGCAAACTGCATTAAAAGGTGGAAAAGGTAGTGTAGCAGCTGCAACATTCTTACGAGATACAGTAGGTGAAAAACCTGTTGAAGAAGTTAGCCAAACATTAAATGGTGAAATAACAACAAAACAAAAGAATGCAATTGATGATGTAATAAAACAAATGAAGCCATTAAGTGATGATGATGTGTAATGTTAATATTAAGCGATAAATTTAAAGATTTCATAAGTGTTTATACCAATAGAGAATATTTAGAGGGTACAACAGCAAGTGGAAAGACTACAGTAGGCATTTTTAAATGGATGTGTAGAGTTGCAGATAGTAATAAAAAGTTTCATGTAATCGCTGGAGCAGACTTAGGAACAGTTGAAAAGAATGTTATTAATGCTGAGCTTGGATTGTTAGACCAATTCAAAGGATTAGTAGAATACAATGGTAATGGTTCTAAAAATATCAAACTACCACATATAACTTATGAAACTAATAAAGGCCAAAAGATAATATATGTAGTTGGTTATGATAATAAAGCAAGATGGACAAAGGTATTAGGTGGTCAAGTCGGTTGTGTATTTGTAGATGAGTGTAATATTGCAGATATGGAGTTTATGAGGGAGATAAGCCATAGA
>JAZUBJ010000071.1:0-10978 GCA_045638445.1 Bacilli bacterium
CAATAATAAAATAATGATTAACATTAAAGGAAAAAATATTAATAAAAACATAAAATCAATAGAATGTAATTCACTATATATAAATGATGAATTTATTTCAGGCGAAAAATATTTAATAGATGAAATAAATAATTTAAAATTCTCTATATATCCAAACTCATTTTATCAAGTAAACAAAGAAGTAATGACTAATATTTATAATAAAGCAAAAGAATATGCAGGATTAGGTAATAATTTAATAGATTTATATTGTGGAACAGGTACAATCGGACTTTGGTTAAAAGATAATTTTAAAAATATAACAGGAATAGAAATAAATGCTTCATCTATAAAAAACGCAAAAATTAATAAAGAATTAAATAATGCAAAAAATATTAATTTTAAATTAGGAGACGCATCTATAATAAATAAATATATTAATAATATAGATACAATACTAGTAGATCCACCAAGAGCAGGACTTTCTAAAAGTGTCATAAATACATTAAATAATTCTAAATCAAATAAAATAGTTTATATCTCATGTAATCCAAAAACATTGAAAAGAGACATAGATAAACTAGATAACTACAATATTATAGAAATAAGCGCATGTAATATGTTTCCAAGAACAAAACATATAGAATGTGTATGTCTATTAGAAAGAATATAAGATGAAATACATAATATATCATTTAATTATAATAAATGTAATAACACTAATAATATTTGGAATAGATAAACTAAAAGCAATAAAAGAAAAGAGTAGAGTAAGAAACACAACATTATTCGGCTTAGCAATATTAGGAGGTTCTATAGGAGCACTAATAGGAATGCACATATTTCATCACAAAACAAAAACATGGTATTATATATATGGAATACCATTAATATTAATAATACAAATATATACAATATATAAAATAAAATATATGATCTAAATCATATATTTTTTATTTATTTACAAATCCATTAATATCTCTTGCTAATGATAAAACCATAGTATTATCAACAGCATCTGTTTTTTGAGATAAAATAGTATCAATTTCAGGATTATGTTTAACATTAGCTCTAACACTTGCTTTAATAATATCTCTTAAATCTTTTAAATTATACTTAATATCATTAATTGGTTCAAAAGTAATACATTCTAATCCCTCAGTTGCAAATAAACCAAAATTTGGACACATAGAATTTAGAATAAATTTAATATTCTCGACATCTAAATTACTATCTTTTAATTTGTTGATTAATTCTTTAATTGTTTTCATTTGCAAAACTTGCTCACCCTTACTACGATTAAAATCTAAGGAACTAAACAAACTCAATAATTGTGAATTCTCATAAAAACTTTTATAAAGAATTTTAAGTAAATTAGCTCTAGGATTTCTATAATACATGCGTCTTCTTTTTTCAACATTAAATTTATTTCCATCTCTATATACAGTACTAGAATGACCAACATCATACTTAACAGAATTATCGCCAACAAGATAATGAATAATACATTCTTCATCAGTAAATACACAAGGATTCTCAACAAAATCATTTGATGCTAAAACAAAATTACTATAATCTTTTAAATAACTAATTAATTCTCCATATTTATCCTCATCAGTAACAACAAGCTTACTTGTATAAATAATATCAGAATCATTTTCATCTGCTAACCAAATTAAATTATTTTCCTTACATTCTACTTTTTCCTTCATGTTATCCTCCTAAGTTTTAATATTTATTATAACATTTCTTTATTTATAAAAAAAGAATTTTAAAAAAATAAAATCATATAATTTATTATGAATATAATAGAAATAATAATATCAAGTATTGCTCTTGCAAGTGACGCCTTTGCAATATCCATATCAAAAGGAATAGCACTTAATAAAGTAAAAATTAAAAACTGTATAAAAATAGCTCTATGGTTTTCAATATTCCAAGGATTAATGCCTACATTAGGTTATATAACAACAACATTTTTCACAAATGTTTCTTTTACATATGATTACATAATATCATTTATATTACTATTATATATAGGAACTAAAATGTTATATGATACACTAAAAAATAAAAATGAAATAAACAATTCATTAAGTTTTACTGAAATGCTAATGTTTTCAATAGCAACAAGTATAGACGCTTTATCATTTGGAATAGCATACAAATTAGCATATAATAGCCATAACGCATTAATTTGTTTTATAACAATTTCTATTATCACATTCATTTTAACTTTTATTGGAGTACTACTAGGTACGAAATTAGGTAATAAATATGAAAAAAAATCAAAAATAATCGGTGGAATTATCTTAATACTATTATCATTTAATATATTACTAGATCACATATAAAAAAGAGTCGTTTAGACTCTTTTTACCACATACTAGTTAAATTTCCATCTTCTATATAATATTTATCCATTAAAACTAAATCAGGTAAAACACTTTGTATTTCTTTATAACCATATTTAGTAATTTGAACTGCCATTACATTTTCTTCTTTTTTAGTAAGTGAAGTAGGGGCATCATTCCATAAAGCTTGAGCTATATAAAACCAATCTTCATCTATACCAATAATCATACCAATATGACCACCAGAATGCTCACTATGTACTAAATCTCCAACTTTAATTTTGCCACTATTAATAATTTCATCATTAAATTTAACTACATCGCCATAATCAGTTAAATCAAGTTTGTTTGAAAAACCAGCACCAACGTCTTTTACATCAAATCCTGCATTTAATAATGCCCAAGAAACATAACCACTACAATCAAGACCATTATCAATATATCTTTTACCAGGATTACAGTAAAGTGGACATCCCCATGTTTCAGGACCAGTTTTACTTCCAGTTATATTTGAATACCTGCTTTCATGCAAATATAATCCTTCATGATAATAACGTCCCTCACCATCTACATTATTAGTAGTTTGTCTTCCATTTTCATAAAAATAACTTAATTTATAAGGGAACTCAAGAACAAGGAATCTAGCAGCTTCTACAGCTCCAGCACGAGTCTTATATCCTGCATCATTAATTCTATCTTTAAGTATTTCATCAAGTAAATCATTATCTTCTTTACTATATGTATCACACTCAAGTTCATTTTTACTAAAATCATAATCATTTCTAGGGTAATCAGATGTAATTAAATCACTAACAATTACATTTACTGAATGCGAAATATCTTTATATGATACAGTTAATTTACTTTTTCCAGTTTTAAGCCCTTTAATATTACCAGTTTTATCAAAAGAAATAATATCTTCATTTTCAATCTCAAACTTTAACTTTTTATTTTTACCAATTAAATGATCAAAATAATTATATTCACCATTATTAGCAATATAAATATTCTTTTTATTTTTTACTTTTAAATCATAAATTTTGTTTTTAGTAATATTTTTAATTTTATCATCATACTTTATATATATATTATTAATACCATCTTTATAATTTAATATGCATTTTTTTTCTTTAGCTAAAATCCATTTATCATCTAAAGTAGGGGAGTCACTAGAAATAATACAGCTTACATCTTTTCTATTGAATAATACTTCTATATTTTTATCATTAAAAACTAACTCTTTTACTTTAAATCTGAATAAAAAACAGATAACTAAAATAACAATGATTAATAATAACAATTTAAAGAGTTTCAATTTGAAACTCTTCTTTAAAACATATTTTTTCTTCATTATCCTCCTCTAATACCATAGAGTAGTTAAATTACCATCTTCTTTATAATATGAGTCCATTAGCATAACCCAATAGTATCTTTTATTTACTACTTCATATTTTGAACCAGATTTTTTCTTTACAGCAGATGTTTTAGGATAAGCAACTACGGTAACTGATACATTTGGTGAAGTCCATAAACTTTCTGAAACGTAAATATAATCGTTATCAATTCCAACAATCATAGCTATATGACCACCTTCAGGTCCAGTTGAACTAAGTAGATCTCCAACTTTAATTTTTCCAGAATTTAATACATCATCAGTAAATCTAACTCTTTCTCCATAATCAGTTAAATCTAAGTGAGAAGCAAGTCCAGCTCCTATGTCTCCAACATCAAATCCACCATTTAATAAAACCCAACTAATGTATCCACTACAATCAAGTCCATTAGCTCTATATCCTTTAGATGGATTACTCCATAACTGACATCCCCAAGTTTTTGGGCCTTTCATAGTTTTCTTAAGTTTACTAAATCTACTTTCATCTAAATATAAACCAACTTGATAATATCTTCCTTCACCTTCAACTTTATTAGTGTTTCCACGACCATTTTCGCTAAAATATCTAATTCTGTAAGGAAATTCTAAAGATAAGAATCTAGCGGCTTCAACAGCTCCAGCACGAGTTTTGTATCCAGCATCATTAATTCTATCTTTAAGTATCTCATCAAGTAAATCATTTTGTTCTTTAGTATACATGTTACATCCTAAATATTTCTTATTATAATCATAAGATTTAGGTCTAACAGTAATTAAATCAGTAACCATAACTTCTACATCTTTTTTGACACCATTTATTTGAGCACTTACTTTAGTCGTACCAATTTTAACGCCAGTAACTTTACCGGTTTCATCTACTTTAGCAATGCTTTCATCTTCACTTGTCCATTTTAATGTATCAGTAACATTACCAATTTTTTCACTTGTTGCTGTTAAATTGTAAACACCATTTTTAGCAACATATATTTTTTCTTTGCTTACTTCTAATTTGGTAATTTTTCCATACTCACTAGCATCTTTTATAACAGTAATTTTACCATCATAATTTTTTAAAAAACCATAATACACTTTATCATCAAGTGGAGTAGAGCACTCATTATTTTCAGCTAACTTCCAATTTTTATCATTAACGCTTGGAGTAGTACCATCAGTATTAAATAAACAATAAATATCTTTATATTTTTTATAGTCTTCTACAGAATATTTAATCACGAGTTCATTATTATCATTAATACTAATGTTTTCGATAGAAGGTTTAGGAGCAACAATATATTTTTTATAATAATTGTATCCAAAATACCCACCAGACCCACCAAGTATAACTAATGATAGTAATATAACAAAAATAACTTTTTTCTTGCTTTTCTTTCTACTCATAAAAAACCACCTTATACAATAAATAAATTATATCATAAAAGAGTAGAGTAAAACAATATAAAACACTCTATAAAAAGAGTGTCTTATACTATAATTATTTACATCTAGAATTACTTCTAGCATTATTTTTTGCATTAGAACGTGCATTACTTTTAGCATTGTTTCTTGCATTGTTTTTAGCATTACTTCTAGCATTGCTATTACTTCTTGCATTACTTTTAGCATTCATTTTGATCACCACCTAATATTATTATGTAATTATTAAAAAATAAAATGTATTATTAATATGGTAATTTATGTAAAAAATAAAATAGAGAAGAGTACTCCCCCTACTTTCACAAAATAGAGAAGAGGACCCCTATTTCAAAAAAATAAATTAAAGTAAGAAAAACTAAATTATTTCTTCCAAATGAACATCTTACTCATTAAAATTAAACTCGATGCAAATTATCAAAACAAATGATTCTATTCTGCAATATATAATATTACTATTCACTAAATCAAAAATAAAATTTACTTCAAGGCGAATAACTATCCAACTTTTAAGTTCTCGATGCAAAATAGAAAATTCAAAATTTTCAATAAGATGAACAATCACCCAATTTTTGCTTTCTCGATGCAAAATACGAAATTGAAAATTTCATTAAATAAGACAAACTATCATATTTTTAAAATTCGAAGCAGAATACAAAATCAAAAAATTAATCCAAATGAAGAAATACCCGTCTTTTTAAGATTCGATGCAAAATACGAAAAATGAAAAAATAGGGGAAGTGATAATTTGCATCGAAATATAAATTAATGATAAATTATCCATATAAATTAAAAATTAAAAATTTAAAAAAAAAATTTTAGAATTAAAATAAATTTATAAATATACATATATAAAAAATAATTATAAAAAAATAATCATAATAAATAGGGCATACACAATAAAAAAACTATAAGAAATCTTATAGTTTAATATTATATAAATTATTAAAAATTTATAGAAGTTAACATAACATATATTATTGGAAGTTAATAATATTGTTAAATTTTATTACTTCTTGTTTGAATTTCAGCCATTTTTAATGATACTTCTGAAACATTCTCAGGTGTTATTGTTTTATAACCCAATTCTCTTAATGCTTGTAATTTATAAGTATTAAGTTGTTCAGTTCTAGATAATTTTTCTTCTTTTTCACGTTCAATTTCTTGTACAAATCTATGATGTGATTCTGCAAGTTTAGATTTAGAAGCTCCACCATTATTATATAAATTAAACGCAGTATATACTATACTTTCAAGAATAAATTGTTTAGTTTCATTAAATTTAAATTCCTTAGGATCAGTAAATCCAATTTTTTTAGAAAGATATGCAAATATATATTTAATTTCTTGTACACTATCAAGTGATTGAAGTACATGATATAAATATAAAAATATCCAATATGTTTCTTTTGTTTTTTCTTCAGTAAATTTTTCTTTAATTAAGAATACTAAATCATTTAATAATTCTTGTTCCTCTTTTGTAAGATTTTTATAATTGAATGATTGACTATTCATATCTCTTACATTTTGATTAAGTCTAGCTTCAACATTTTCTAAATATTCACTAGTAATCTTAATACTCTTAAGAGCCTTATCACTACCCTCTTCTATATCTAATAACTTTAATAATAAAATTCTTTTTTCCTGTGGCCATTTACTTAGTGAATCTAGTTCTAAATAATTGTAAATCATTTGTCTTGAAACACCTAAGTATTTAGCAAGCTTAACTTTAGATATGCCTATTTCACCTAAAATATTATTTAATTCTTTCATAATTCACTCTCTCCTCTATCTTGACAATATAATTGTAATATACTTTACACTTGTTTGTCAATCTTTTTAAATAATTTTTTTTTAGTAAAAAAGAACACAAGATTAAAACAAATAAAAAAGAGATAATTCTCTTTTTATAATACATGAATATTTTGAAATTCTATTTGATTAAATTCTCTATCATAAATAGGAATATCTCTATTATATTTTTGAAGTATATCCCTAATCTTAAAAACTATTTCATTAACTAAATCTTCATTATCAAACATAACACTAATACCTACCACATCATCAAATAAGACTCCATCTTTTATTTGTCTTTCTCCAGGTAACATATATACCCCATCACTATTTCTAAACTCACACTTAGATTCAATATTTTTATCAATTATAAGAGCAATTTTGTTAAAATAAACATAATTCACATATGAAGATTCAAATCCTTCATTATATCCTTTAAATTCATCCTCAGATGGATTCATTACGCAAACACTAATGTAATCATCTCCATTGATAACACCTTTATGAGAATAAAGAATATTATGTTCTTTTAATTTATTCCTAGAATATATTCCACCAGTAATAAGAATATTTTCAAGTTGTAAAAGTGAGATATTAATAACATATTCATTATCATTGAATACAATAGCATTACCAGCTAAACCATGAAAGTACGCATCTTCAAACAAATTCATATTATTTCCTTCTTTCCATAACATAATCACATTCGTCATAATACTCAATATTTGAACAAAAATTATTTACGTCATTTCTTAAATCTTTGTATTTATTAAGAACCGATTCAGTTTGACCATGTTTATCTTCATCATCATTTATAACTTCATAATATTCAGCATCAATAACAGTTTCTTTAGTAGGAACAATAGATAAATCTAATAAATAATCAAGTTGATTCATAAATCCTCTAATATCTTTAAATTTTTCCATATCATATGTAGTCATAGGTTTTAAAAAATTAGGAATACTTCTGAATTCTTCAAAAATCTTATTATTAATTTTACGATTTAAATATAAAGAATAGAAAATATTTATACCTGGAAGACATAATATTAAAGCATTTTTAATATTAAAACCAATATACTGTATTTTTTCTTTAGCAGAATCTAAAATTCTAACATAATCTTCTTGATTACCACTTTTAACAAAATATCCTTTTTTAGGAAACATCATAATAACATCAAACATATTTTTACATAAAAGTATCATGGAAATAGAAAAAGATAGAAAAATTAAAAATATCACAAAAACCACCCCTTTAGCGGCGTATATTATACAATACAAACACTTTTTTGTCAAATAAAAAGTACTATAAATAGTACTCTTAAAATTTTCTTTTTAAACTAAAATCATTAGATTCATCTTGATTATTAATAGAAAAGTTCACATCATTAACTTCATCTCTTAATTTTCTATATTCATCAATTACACTATTTTTTTCATCATTTTGACTATTTTCATCATTATCGTTTATTACCTCGTAAGATACCGCATCAATAGTAGTTTTTTTAATCCCACCATAAGATAAATCAAATAAATATTCAAATTTATTAGTCATTCCTTTAATCTTCTTAAATTCTCTTATTTCATATCCAGTCATAGGTTTTAAAAAATTAGGATAATTAATATATTTCTCAAAAACTTTTTTATTAATTTTATGATTTAAATACAAAGCATATAATACATTAACAACAGGAACCCACAATAATAAATGAAACTCAGTACATGAATTTATATACTCTTTAGCTGACTCAGTTATTTTATTATAATCTTCAGGTTTACCACTCTTAACAAAATACCCTTTCTTTGGAAACATAAAAATAACATCAAAAAAATTTTTTCCCATAATACCAATCGAAGATAAAAGTGATAAAGTAAAAAGTAAAAACATTTTCATATAAACACCCCTTTTCGTGCTGAATATTATAAAATACAAACACTTATTTGTCAATTAAAAAACACTATAAAAGTGTTTTTAAAATTTTCTTTTTAAACTAAAATCATCACTATCTTCTAAGTTATCTTCACATGAATTTAAAGAATTTACTTCATCTCTTAATTTTCTATATTCATCAATAACTTTGTTTTCTTTAACTTCCTCTTGTGTATCACTTTTACTATCAACAAGTTCATAAGTTTCAGTATCAACAACATCAGATTTTGAAACCTCAGCCATCAATTTCATATAATAATCTAATTTCAATAAATATTTTTTTCTATTTTTAAATTCTTTTTTTTCTTCATCACTCATTGCTATTAATAAATTACTTTGATTTTTACATTCATTAAAAACTTTATTAGCAGCATCATTCATTAACCATGCAGTATAAATCAAGTTTATAAAAGGAATTAATAACAAAATTGAAGATTTAGCACAAACAGACACATTATTTAATTTTGATTTTTCTTCTTCTAACTTATTTAAATTAATAATAAATCCCTTTTTAGGAAAAATCATCATCATATCAAAAGAACCTTTAATAGCAATCCCAATACAACCAGCATATGATAGTAATGCTCCTAAAATAATTAAAAATATATTCATAATATCCCCCTTAAGTAGGCATATTATAACAAAATAATAATAATTCTTCAATAAAAAAACACATATAATTATGTGTTTTTTATTTTAAATACCAAAGATCTTTTCCATCCTTAAATACTTGCTTTATAATACCTCCCATAAGACATTGTTCGCCTAAATAAACAACACAAGCTTGTCCAGGAGTAACTGCTTTACCGTCAGTATATTTAACTCTAATATGTTTTTCATCAATGTATTCAATTTGTACTGGAACATCTTCACTTCTATATCTAAATTTAGCAGTCGCAAAAGTAGGTTTCTTTGATGAAATAAAATTCATATCTTCTATAATAGCTTCATCACTTAATAAATATTTAGAGTCTTCACCATATGCTACATATAAAATATTTTTTTCAGAATCTTTACCGCAAACATAATGTCTCTTTTGATCTCCTGAAAGACCAACATTACGTCTTTGACCAATTGTATAATTCATAAGACCTTGATGCTCACCAACAACCTTACCAGTTTCAACATCAATAATATCACCTTTTTTACCTTTTAAATAATTAGATACAAATTGTTGATAATGTCTCTCACCAATAAAACAAATACCCGTAGAATCTTTCTTTTTAGCAACAGGTAAATTGGCTTCAAGAGCAATTTGTCTAACTTCAGGTTTAGTTAAATGACCAATTGGGAATAAAACATCTTTTAGTTGTTCAGAAGAAACTTGTGATAAAAAATATGTTTGATCTTTATTATTATCAACACCTCTTAAAAGTCTATTACCTTCAATACGAGCATAATGACCAGTAGCTATTTTATCAGCACCAAGTCTTTTTGCTTCTTCTTTAAATTTATCAAACTTAATATACTTATTACACATAATATCAGGATTTGGAGTTCTACCTTTTTTAAGTTCATCTAAGAAATAACCAAAAACATCATCCCAATATTCTTTTATGAAATCAACTCTATATAAAGGAATACATAACTCATCACATACATCTTTAGCATCTCTATAATCAAGTTCTTGTGGACATACTCCATCAGTAACACCCTCTGGATCATTATTAATATTTGAATCCCAATTTTTCATAAAAAGACCAACAACTTCATAACCTTGTTTCTTTAATAAATAAGCCGCAACAGCACTATCTACTCCACCACTTATACCAACAACTACTTTCATAATACTCTTCCCTTCTTCGTGTAAATTATACTAAAAAAAGTAAGAAAAATCTACATAATTATATATTTTATTATATTTGATAATATATATACTTCAAAAACATTAATAAAAAGAAGAAATATAAATAAAATAATATATCTTAAAATGTAATTTTTATAAAATGATTTAAAATGAATGTTTTTATTATCTTTAATAACTTTAATTTCCTTAATAGAAATATTAAAACTATAATAACTAAGAATTAAATAAATAAAATTTTTAACTAATATACTAAATAAACATAAAATAAAGCCCAAAATTAAACCTTTTATATGAAAACACTCAATTATACT
>JAZUBJ010000072.1:0-18388 GCA_045638445.1 Bacilli bacterium
TTTTCTCTTCTTATTATAAATAATTATAGCAATAGCAGTAATTATTGCAAAAATAATCATAAATCCAAAAATGATTCCAAATATAATTAAAATAAATTTAAAAACATTCTCAGCACCTATATGCTCAAATAAATCAGTGTTAATAACAATATAATCAGAACCAACTTTTTTTATTTCTATATTTGCTGTAAAACCACTTACATTCCATCCAACACCATTAGCATTAAATCTTATAGTAATTTTATAGTATTCATCACTCAATCTTTCACTTTCAATTACTTGATACATTATATTAATACCATTTAAATATTCATGAACATTACTCGTAATCTCAGTATTATTTTCATCAATAATTTTATAAATATCCTCATCCCCATCATTTAAATCAGAAATAAACTCTTCAAGTACTTCTTCAACTTCATAAGGTATATCATCTTTAGCATAAATAACATTCGCATAAGAAAACATCATTACACATGTAATTAATAATACTAATATTTTTTTCATTTTTTCACCTACCACAAATAAAGTATATCATTTATAAAAAAGAAAAACTACACAATGTGTAGTTAAATTTTTCCTTTTTTATCTTTTATACTTCTAATATATTTAAATATAGAATATATATATAAACAAACAATTATAAAAATACAATATGGAAATAAAATCTTAGCAGTACTTTCTGGAATTATAGCATACGTTTTATCAACACCATTAATTGGAATAGTCAATCTAAAACATAAAATTAACATAGCCATTATTACCAAACCAACAATTTCATCAGCACAAACTTTCCCTAGTGTAAACATATTTAAAAATGGTAAAAAAGCTAATATGGAATTTCTACCATATAAATTTTTATTTAACTTATTTGTAATTAAAGCTTGTAAAATAAAAGCTAATATGGAAATTGCAAGTATAATTTGCCACTTCCAAGTATTCAAAAATAATAAAACACTTTCCATTTTATCACTCCTATTATAAATATATTAGCATATCAAACAAAAATTATCAATTATGTATATTGAAGAATATCATAAAAATTGATATAATTTAAGACGATAATAAGGAGGATTAAATGAACAAAGAGTGGGAAAATTTTAACAAAGGTAATTGGTGCGAAACAATAGATGTAAGAGATTTTATAAATAAAAACTACACATACTATGAAGGAAATGAAAGTTTTCTTAAAAACGCAACTAATAAAACACAAGATGTATGGAATAAATGTGAAGAACTATTAAAAGAAGAACTAAAAAAAGGTGTATTAAGTATAGATACAGATAGAACATCAGGAATAACAGCATTTAATCCAGGATATATAGATAAAGATAAAGAAGTTATCGTTGGTTTACAAACTGATGAACCATTAAAAAGAATGATAAATCCTTATGGTGGAATTAGAATGGTATATCAATCACTTCAAAGTTATGGTTATACATTAAATGAAAATATCGATAAATATTTTAATGAATACAGAAAATCACATAACCAAGGAGTATTTGATGCATATACAACAGATATAAAAAAATTAAGACATTGTGGACTTATAACAGGACTACCTGATGCATACGGACGAGGAAGAATTATAGGAGACTATAGAAGAATTGCATTATATGGTATTGATTTTCTTATGCAAGAAAAGAAAAAAGACTTCGAAAATCTTACAGGTAGTATGACTGATGAAAAAATAAGACAACGAGAAGAATTATCAATGCAATATAGAGCATTGGATCAAATTAAACAAATGGCCCAATCATATGGATTTGATATATCAAAACCAGCATCAAATGCAAAAGAAGCAATTCAATGGACTTATTTTGGATATCTAGCAGCTGTAAAAGAAAATAACGGAGCAGCAATGAGTCTTGGTAGAGTTGATTCATTCTTTGATATATATATTGAAAGAGATATCAAAAATGGAACACTAACAGAAGAAGAAGCTCAAGAATTAATAGATCAATTTGTAATAAAATTAAGATTAGTAAGACATCTAAGAACTCCAGATTATGATGAATTATTTTCAGGAGACCCAACTTGGGTAACATGTTCAATTGGTGGAACAACAAATAAAAAACCACTTGTAACAAAAACAAGTTATAGATTATTACATACTCTTAAAAATTTAAACCCTGCTCCAGAACCAAACATAACAATTTTATGGAGTAAAAAATTACCAGAAAACTTCAAAAAATATTGTGCAAAAATGAGTATTGAAACAGACTCAATCCAATATGAAAATGATGATATAATGAGACCAATATATGGAGATGATTATGCAATCGCATGTTGTGTTTCAGCAATGCGTCTTGGAAAAGATATGCAATTTTTCGGAGCAAGATGCAATTTAGCAAAAGCCCTACTTTACTCAATAAATGGCGGAATTGACGAAGTAAAAAAAGAAAAAGCAATGGAAGATATTGAACCAATGAATGATATAGTTTTAAATTATGATAAAGTATTAAAATCATACTTCAATGTTTTAGAAAAAGTAGCTGATTCTTATTCAAATGCAATGAATATAATACACTATATGCATGATAAATATGCATACGAAGCAAGTCAAATGGCATTACATGATACAAAAGTAGGAAGACTTATGGCATATGGTGTTGCAGGATTATCTGTAGTAGCAGATTCACTTTCTGCAATAAAATATGCAAAAGTAAAACCAATAAGAGATGAAGACGGAATAACAGTTGATTTCGAGATTGAAGGAGAATTTCCAAAATATGGAAACGATGATGACAGAGTTGACAGCATAGCAACAATGATACTTGAAAAATTCTATCAAGAACTAAATAAACATAAAACATATAGAGGCGCTAAAACGACTCTATCTGTATTAACAATTACATCTAACGTTGTATATGGAACAAAAACAGGAGCAACACCAGATGGACGAAAAGCAGGAATCCCTTTTGCACCTGGAGCAAACCCAATGCACGGAAGAGATGTTTGCGGGGCACTAGCAAGTCTTAACTCAGTTGCAAAAATAGATTACTGTAAATATTGTAGAGATGGAGTTAGTAATACATTCTCAATTATCCCTACTGCACTTGGAAAAAATATGGAAGAACAAAAAACAAACTTAGTAAATATTTTAGATGGATATTTCTTGCAAAATGCACATCACTTAAATGTAAATGTTTTAACAAGAGAAACACTAATAGATGCAATGAACAATCCAGACAAATATCCACTACTAACAATAAGAGTTTCAGGATACGCAGTAAGATTTAATAGACTAACTAAAAAACAACAAAAAGAAGTTATTTCTAGAACATTCCACGAGAAGATGTAATATGAAAGGAAGCATAGATTCTATTGAAACACTTGGTTTAGTTGATGGACCAGGAATAAGATGTGTTGTATTTTTAAATGGATGCAATCTTAGATGCAAATACTGTCATAATCCAGAAATGTGGTGCTTAAAAGAAAATAATTATACAGTAGATGAACTTGTTGATAAAATAAAAAGATATAAACCATACTTCAATGAAAATGGAGGCGTTACCTTCTCTGGCGGTGAACCCCTACTTCAAATCAACTTCCTAAAAGAAGTAATGAAAAAACTAAAAAAAGAAAATATTCATATTTGTTTAGATACAGCCGGATATTCAAAAGAAGATTACACAGAAATATTAGAATTAACTGACCTCGTTTTACTAGATATTAAACATACAAATGAAAAAGGATTTAAAGATTTAGTAAACGGAAATATCAGCATAAGTGAAAAATTTATAGAAGAATTAAACAAATTAAACAAACCAGTATGGATAAGACAAGTCATTATACCAGGTATAACTGATACAGAAGATTACTTAAAATCTTTAAAAGAATATATAACAAAAATAAAAAATATTAAAAAAATAGAATTCTTACCATTTCATCATATGGCAAAAGATAAATACAAAAAGCTTGGAATTAAAAACCAACTTGAAAATATACCAGAAATGGATAAAGAAAAATGTAATCAATTATACGAAAATTTTATAAAATAAAAGTTCTTTAACAAAAAAGAACTTTTTTTATTTTAATAACAATTTCTTAACAAGATAATCTTCAAAAAAGAATGCATCTCTTGTATCTAAATCAACATTACAACTACGTTCTATTAAAATAGAATTATCAAAAAAAACATTATGCCAATACCATTCTAAATACATCCCATCAATACTTCTATTCCATCTATCATTTGGAAATTCTTTATTATATTCAAGCAAAATAGCTAAAATATTATACATATCTTCTTTATCATGAATTAAATTTGATCCATAAATTTGAACATTAGAATTTAAAACATTTCTATAATCAAGCAAATAAATATCATTTTGATTTTTTTCAATTTCTTCAAATGTTTCCTCACCCAATATATAAACATTTCTATTTTTATAATATGCATATTCATTATCAATTTCTGAATTATAATTTGGATTTTTCTCATAAGAAAACTCTCTTTCTTCACTATTATTAAAAGAGTTTATAAACAGACAAAAAAACAAATAAATTGAACTTAATATAAATGCTTTTTTTCTAAATTGTTTTTTTCTTTCCTCATTCATGGTTCCATATTTTAACATAAAAAGAACAAATAAAAAAGAAGAATTATATATTTTCTAATTCTTCTATTTCTTTTCTTTCTTTAAAATGCTTTATTTCTTTTAAAATCTTAAAAGAATCATAAAATAACACAAATACAGCAGGTATCATTATCGCAAGTAATAAACCACCCTTAGATGCAATAAAATATTGTATTTTTCCAAAAGCAGGTAATTTAAAATATACTCTACCAATTACATTAGATGATAAAACAAGTTCTTGATCAGATATCTCATTTGCATCACCCTTAACTTCAAAATATATATCATCTTCCTCATTAATAACATTTTCAATTCTATGAGTTATAGGCGTATTTCCAAAAAAAGGATTAGATGAATAAAATGTAATAATATCTCCTTTAACTAATTTACTAGGATTAGTCTTTTTAATAAATACAACATCATATACATCAATTGTAGGTTCCATACTAGAACTAACAATTGTATATAAAGCAAAAGGCGGCATCTTTCCTTTAGATTGATAATACTTAGAAGAAAAAACATAAAATACTAAAAATGCAGAAATAACCATTAAAAAACAAATAAGTGAATAACTTACCAATTTTGTTCCAAATCTTACTCTCTTTTTAAATTTTATCTTTTTATCTTCTTCCATATACTTTTTACCTATTACATATTTATAATAACAAATTTAACAAAATAAAAAAAGTGAAATTCACTTTTTTAATGTAATCACAGGTCTAATTCTATTTAAAGAAAGAATATCTTCCTCAATAAAAACATCGTAATTAGAATCAACCATACTAGCTTTATTATCACTAAAAGAATTAATTAATAAATAATTTCCTCTAATTAAAGGATTTTCTTTTAATGCAATAAATAGCTTATTATATTCTTTATAAGAAAGAAGTCTAACCAAACTATAGGTATAATTATCACACGTATATCCATATTTATTTATTTCTTCCTTCTTAAGTCCACCACAACTCTCTTCATTACAACTCATATTATCAAATTCATCACATATTTCTACAGCTTGTAAATTATGTTTAGTAAAAGCAGATAACTCATTAATAAAATAATCATTTAAATATGCATTAACATAAGAATTACTCCACTTATAAGAAACATAATCATTTTCATCAATATAATAACAGTTCTCACCCTTAAATGAAGTACAATGAGACATTTTATCACTAAGAGCAGTCTTTTTCATTAAAGTAATTTCACTACTATTATCACTAACAACAATCCAATCCAAAGAATCTATTTTTACAATAGCACCACTACAATAAAATACTTCTTTATTATAACTAGCACCATTCGAATTCAAACAATCTATATTAAATTCAATAACCTCACTAATAACACCATTCTTATTTTTAAACCAAATATAATTCTTACCCTGACTATATTTATTTAAAGTAATATTACCAGTATAATCTTCACTTATCCATTCACCAATAAAATCATCCTTATCAGAAATTTTATAAGATAAATTATCATCTAAAGAAGAAAATGAAACATTATTATTGTTCTTAATTATATCAACCACAAGATTTTCAAATCCTTGACATTCACTATCCATATACTTGACATTGTCAAGTGAATTCTTATAAATGCAATGACCATTTGAATTAATATAAAACTTAATATTTCCATACTTATCTTTATCGATTACACCTTCACCAGATATATTAAACTTATCACTCTCATAAAGAGTTTTCCCCATACTTATAACACCATCATTAAAATTATAAGTACCCTCTTTCATACCATATGACTGAGATAAAATAGCTTTTCCGACATTAATATAATCTACCTCACTATACTTTTTATTAAAATACGAAAAAACATAAATCATAATTAATGAAAAAATAATTAAAATAATTGTAATCTTTACTTTTTGCTTCATGCAAAATATTATACTAAAAACAATAAAAAAAAACTACGATTTTCACGTAGTTATTTTACATCTATTCTATTAAATAGAATTTCAGGATTATTAAGTTTAGTTCCAGATACATATGCACCAAATTCTTTTGTACTTTCATAATCTTTTATTTCAGTATTAATTAATTCAAATATTTTTTCTGAAGTACTTGGTAGAAATGGTTGTAAATATACTGCACAAATTCTAATAGATTCAATTAAATTATATAAAACTGTCTTTAATCTATCAGCTTTTGTTTCATCCTTAGCAAGTGCCCATGGTAATGTTTCATCAATATATTTATTTGATGCTCTTAAACAATTAAATATTTCATCAATTGCATCAGCAATTTTTAATTTATCCATTTTATCTTTAACAGCATTACCCAAATTTGATAATTTTTCAATTAAAGCATCATCTACTTCTTCATTTACTTTAGTATTTTCAACAACTCCATCAAAATACTTATGACTCATTGATATTGTTCTATTAACTAAATTACCAAGAATATTTGCAAGATCAGAATTATTTCTTTCAATAATTAAATCCTCAGTAATAATACCATCATCTGCAAATGGAATTTCATGTAATACAAAATATCTAATAGTATCAAGTCCATATTTATTAACTAAATCATCAGCATATAATAGATTTCCCTTAGATTTACTCATCTTATCTCCACCAGAAAGTAACCAAGGATGTCCAAATACTTGTTTTGGCATTGGCAAATCAAGAGCCATTAAGATAATTGGCCAATATATTGTATGAAAACGAATAATATCTTTTCCAATTAAATGTAAATCAGCTGGCCATAATTTGTTAAATTCATCAGTACTATTATCAACATCATATCCAATATTAGTAATATAATTTGATAATGCATCTATCCATACATAAACAACATGTTTATCATCAAAACTTACTGGAACTCCCCATTTAAATGAAGTACGAGAAACACATAAATCTTGAAGACCAGGTTTTAAGAAATTATTAATCATTTCATTTTTTCTAGACTCTGGTTGAATAAATTCAGGATGACTTTCTATATATTCCATTAATCTATCTTGATATTTAGATAATTTAAAGAAATAAGCTTCCTCACTCTTTATTTCAACATCACGTCCACAATCAGGACATTTTCCATCAACTAATTGACTCTCAGTAAAAAATGATTCACAAGGTGTACAATAAAGTCCCTCATACTTTGATAAATAAATATCACCTTGATCGTATAATTTTTTAAAAATTCTTTGAACTACTTCTTTATGTTTAGGATCAGTTGTTCTAACAAATCTATCATATGTAGTGTTCATTAAATCCCAAATAGTTTTAATTTCAGAAGCAACTTCATCAACAAACTCTTGTGGTTCTACTCCTTTATCTTTTGCTTTTAATTCAATTTTCTCACCATGTTCATCTGTACCAGTTTGAAAATAAACATCATAACCTTCAAGTCTTTTATTTCTTGCAATTGCATCAGCTAAAACAATTTCATATGTATTACCAATATGAGGCTTACCAGAAGTATAAGCAATCGCAGTAGAAATATAATATTTTTCCTTTTCCATAATTCCTCCTTATAAAATAAAAAAGCACGAGTCAAGGACGAGAAAACCCGCGGTACCACCTTGATTCATGCTTTAACATGCTACTTAAAATTCTTAACGCGAACTATACGATTTGACTCCAGAACCATTCGGGAAGAACATTCATATTAGTTTTCACCAACCACTAACTCTCTACAAATCACTTTCTTCTTTCTTTCCTTCACAATCAATTGATTTAGATTATACTACAAATATAATTAAAAATCTATATATTTAAATAAATTATTTAATTCTTAATGTTTTCAAATAATCTTTTTTATCATTACTAATTCTAAAACTTTCAATTGCTTTTTGAATTGATTTATTATGAACAAACTTACTAAGTTTTTTATTTTCAAATATTTTAACAGTTCTATTATATTCAAAAATTAATGCATAACTAAAATACCAAGCAATTGCCATATTTATGTAATATTCATCACTAACATAATTACATGCAATACTATTACACTCATCAACATATTTACTTTTTATAAAATACTTCATCATCATAACAAAAGCAAATCTAACTTTATAAACACTATTTGATTCTAAACAACATTTTAAATATTTAAAAAATTTATCAAAATCATTACAAAGTATTTTACAAGACAATGTATCACATACAGACCAATTATCAACATAAACCAAAAACTTCTCAAGTTCCATAATACATTCATCAAAATTTTTAATTTCATTTATTAATATCGAATGCAAAATATTCTCTTCCAAATATTTATGAGGTAATTCATTCAAAAATAATCTCTTATCTTCAAAACTAAGTACTTTAGCAATCTTTCTAATAACAGGAATCCTAACACCTATAATATTTTCTTTATTTACATTGGGAATCAACGAAGAAGTAAATTCTTTATATTTTAAATCTTTGTTTTCAAACAACTTATCAACAATATTTTTCATAAATAAATTATATCAAATATGATATAATTATAAAAGGTGAATAACATGTTAAAAAAGATACAGAAAATATATGAAGATAACAAAGATATAAAATACTCATGGATGGATAAAAATGGTGATATTCATGAACATATTAGTGACGGATACATTAGAAAATTCAAAATGCAAACACCTGAAGAAATTTTAAAAAGTAAAATTGGTAACTGCTGGGAAACAGTAGAATTAACAAGATATTTTTTAGAAAAAGAAAATATACCACATAAAACATATTTTTTCGGAATTCCAATGCAAAATTTCTATTGCCATAGTATTATAGTTGCAGAAATAAATGACAAATATTATTGGATAGAAAACAGTTTTAAAAATAATAAAGGAATACATGAATTTAAAGACCTAACAACATTATTCAACGACGTACTTAATAAATTTCCACAAATCGTTGGTTCAAACAAAGTAAAATATTCACAAATGAAAATACACGAATATGAAAAACCAGCACCCCATTTAGGATGTGTAGACTTTTATTTTTACTGCATGAGACAAAAAAGCTTAACAAAAAAATATCTCCCTGACTATCTAAATTTAATTGAAGAGAAAAATTAAAAATGATATAATTAAACTAAGATGATAATAAGGGTGTGATTATTATGAAATTATATTTAGCAGACGAAGAAAAACTTAACTCATATACTCTACCAGAGAAACCTGAGGAAAGTTTTCTTTTTTCATATACATCTTCAATAACAAATATTGAAGTATTTTTTAATATATATGCAAAAGATGAAAAATGGTATATAAAAAATAACGAAGATTTTATTATAAATGATACTAATATGGATACATTATTAGAAGATTTTAAATACTACAAAATCAAAATTAAAGGAATTCCAACTAGTTTATATTTATATACTTATCCAAATTACAATGACAGCTACAAAGATATTGCTACAGAAAATATAGAAAAAATAACTATTGGTAATGCAGCAAATAATAGTATTGTATACCAAAACCCAATAACACAAGCAACACAAATCTCAATCGCAACAGAAAATAATATTTACTACATTGAAAATGTTGAAATAGAAAATGAAAAACCTATTAAAACAAATACATATTTAAATAATAGAATATTAAAAAAGAGAACACCTTTAAATTCTGGTGATATTATATTTATAAATAATTTAAAAATAATATGGATGAATAATTTTATCAGACTATATAATTCAACAGATAAAATAAATTTATCACCAAATATGGTTGTTAAAAATGTTGATGTTGTAGATAACTCTCAATATTTAAATTATGACATGAAAGAAAATACAATCGGATTATATAAGGATGACGATTATTTCTTTCATAAACCAAGACTAAGTAGTTCATATGAAAAAGAAAATGTAACAATCGACCCACCTACTCCAAAAAAAGAAAAAGATGATATTCCATTTATCTTTACACTAGGAACAGGTGCAACAATGCTTGTAACATCATTTATAAATCTATATTCTAAAATTACAGATTATAACAAAGGAAAAGCAGATAAAACAGAATTAATATTTGCAATTATAACTGCAATAGCAATGACACTATGTAGTTTTGCACTTCCAAAAATAACAAAAATGTACAACAAAAAAGCAAATAGAAAAAGTGATGAAAAAAGAGCTAAAAAATATACCGAATATTTAGAAAGAAAAAAAGCAGAATTAAATAAAATACTAAATTATCAAAGACAATCTTTATATGATAACAGTCCATCTAGCAAAGAATGTTATGACTTTGTAGTCGGATTAAAAAATAGATTATGGGAAAAAGAAATATCAGACTTTGATTTCCTAACAATAAGAGTAGGACTCGGAAATATTCCAGCAGAAATTGATATAGATGCACCAGAAGAAAAATTTGATATAGAAGAAGACGAACTTATAGATAATGCAATAAGATTAGCAGAATCATCAAAAACATTAACTAGCGTCCCAATAACTGTTAATTTAGCAGAACACTTTGTATCATCAATTATATGTAACTTTGAAAATCAAGAAGATTATTTAAATGGAATAATGTTACAACTTCTTTCTCTTCATAATCCAAAAGATTTAAAAATAATATTTTTAACAAGTGAAAAAAATAATTATAAATGGGAATATTTAAAATTAGTACCACATATTTATTCAGATGACAAATCAATAAGATATTATGCAACAAATGAAGATGAAGCAAAAGTAATATTAAAAGAAGTTGAAAATTTATATAACGAAAGAAAAGAACAAATTAAAAATGCAACAAATGATATTAACGAAGAAATTGAAAATATAAACTTTTACAAAAGTTTCAGTCCATATTACTTAATAATTACAGATAGTCATAGACAATATAGTAATATTGATTTCTTAAATAAAATAATGACATTTCAAAAAAATATTGGATTCTCACTTTTATTAATAGGAAATTCATTAAAAAGTTTACCTAATGAATGTAGAAAATATGCATATGTAACAGATAAATCAAGTTGTGTATTTGAAAAAGATTACTCTAAAAATAATCAAACAAACTTCACAACAGAAATATTCGAAAATTTAGATATGTATAGAGTTGCAAGAGAATTATCAGGTATTCCTGTACAAACATTATCTGAAATGTATAACTTACCAACCGTTGTACCATTCTTAGAAATGTATAACGTTGGTAACATTGAACAACTTAATATTTTAAATAAGTGGGCATCAAGTAATCCAATAAGTACTTTATCTTGTCCGATTGGTGTATCTCCATCAGGAGAAATATTTAAATTAGATTTACATGAAAAAGCACATGGACCTCATGGCTTAGTTGCAGGATCAACAGGATCTGGTAAATCAGAATTTATTATTACTTACCTACTTTCACTTGCAATTAGTTATCATCCAGATGAAGTACAATTTGTTTTAATTGACTACAAAGGTGGAGGTTTAGCAGGAGCATTCGAAAACAAAGAAACAGGTGTAAGAATACCTCACCTATCAGGAACAATTACAAACTTAGATGTAAGTGAAATGAATAGAACACTTATTTCAATTAACAGTGAATTAAAAAGAAGACAAGCTAAATTTAATGAAGTAAGAGATAAACTTGGAGAAAGTACAATCGATATATATAAATATCAAAAATATTATAGAGAAGGATTAATTGATGAACCAATCCCCCATCTATTTATTGTTTCAGATGAATTTGCAGAATTAAAAGCACAACAACCAGAATTTATGGACGAACTAATCAGTACAGCACGTATTGGGCGTTCACTTGGAGTTCACTTAATTCTAGCAACACAAAAACCAAGTGGTGTTGTAAACGACCAAATCTGGTCAAACTCAAGATTTAAAATTTGTTTAAAGGTTCAAACAAAACAAGATTCAAATGAAATGTTAAAAAGACCTGAAGCAGCATCTATCAAAGAAACTGGTAGATTCTATTTACAAGTTGGATACGATGAACTATTTGAAATGGGACAATCCGCATGGGCAGGAGCAAACTATATTCCAACTGAAAAAGTTGTTAAAAAAATTGATGATTCAATTAGCTTCATTGATAACATCGGTGAAGTAATAAAATCAGCTAACAACATATCAAATACACCAGTTGTAGTAAAAAACAATGGCGATCAATTAACAAATATTGTTAAATACTTATATGATTTATCAATAAAAAATAATATTAAAAAACAACAACTATGGTTAGATAGTATCCCAGAAGAAATATATCTATTTAACTTAATAAAGAAATATAATTATACCGCAAAACCATACATGATAGATGCAATAATCGGAGAATATGATGACCCCGCAAAACAAAAACAAGGTCTTCTAAAAATCGATTTAACAAACACAGGAAACCTACTTCTATTTGGTATTCCAGGTTCAGGAAAAGAAAACTTTGTAACAACAGTTATAACATCTATTTGTGCTAAACATAGTAGCGATGAAGTAAATATCTATATACTAGACTTCGGAGCAGAAACATTAGGAAAATTTAAAGACTTTCCACAAGTATCAGATGTAGTATATATGGATGAATTAGAAAAATTAAATAGTTTATATAATTTGTTAAATAAAGAAATAACAAAACGTAAAAATGCATTTGCAGAATATAATGGTTCTTACACTAACTATATAAACACAAGCAATAAGAAAATGCCAAACATAATTGTTATAATACATCAAATTGAAACTATGGTTGATAATCCAAACCTAATGTATGAAAAATTTATAAATCTATTTAAAGAAGGTCCAAAATTTGGTATAACATTTGTCGTAACTAATTCATTAGCATCAGGTATAAGAATGAAAGTATTACAACTATTCCCAAATAAATTATCATTAAAATTAAGCGAAGATATAGACTATAGAATTACTGTTGAAGCACCTAAAGGATTAGTACCAACAAAATTCTTTGGTAGAGGCCTTGCTAAACTAGATAAAACATTAGAGTATCAAACAGCATACATTTCAAAACCAGATGAATTAAATCAAAAAATTAAAGAAATTGAAAGTAGTCTAAAAGCACTAAAAATGAAAAAAGCACCAGCTATACCTACTCTTCCAAATTTCTTAACGGTTGATAAATTAATAAATTCAGGTTATACATTAAAAAATATACCTGTTGGAATTTCAAAATCAAGTCTATCAATGGTAACATATGATTTTGATGAAAACTTCGTACCAATTTTATCAAATGATTTATCAGGAAATATTCACTTCTTATATGGTTTAATCGAATTATTAAAACAAATACCAAATTCAAAAACAAGAATAATAGATGTATTAAAAATATATAAAAATGTTCAAGGAATCGATGTTTATGACAAAGATTTTGATACAGTTATAAAACAAATCAAACTAGAAATACTAGATGATAATAACTTAAAAAGAACAAATATATTTATTATAATTGGACTTGGAGCATTTAAGAATAATGTACCTACAAAAACACAAAAACACTTTAACGATGTATTTGAAGGTCTAAGAAATTATAAACGTAATAAATTTATTATATTTGATGACTACAACTCATATAAAAGTTTAGAAACAGAAAATTGGTATAGAACAAATATTAATAATGGAAGCGGTATTTGGCTTGGTGAAAATGCAGGAAATCAATATTCAATAAAAATGCCTAACCTTTCACTTGATGAAAAGAAAATCTCATTTACAGAAATTGGTTATGCAGTGAAAAATAACAAACATACAATAATGAGATATATTGTAGATAAGGAGTTTGATAATGAAAAATAAAGTGTTAACTGAAATATACTTTGCACAATTAGATGAAAAATTTAATATATATTTACCATTAAATAAAAATATAGCAAATATAATCGAATTAATTTGCAAAGCAATATCTGAATATAAAAGATTAAGCACAATTGATTATAAAAAATTATCTCTTTACAATCATGAAACATCCGTTAAATATACCCCTGATTTGTTAATAAAAGATTCAAATATTAGAAATGGAATGAGATTAATATTAATGTAAAAAAGAAGAATAAAAATTCTGCTTTTTTTTTAGGAATAATTAAATTAAATAAAAGAAAGATATATACATACAAAAAATGAATAATTTATACATGTAATAAAATAACATCAAAAAAATTTAAAATTTTTCTTTAATAAATCTAACCATTTATATACAAACAAATTCCAACAATATTAACCTTTACTATAAAAAATTTATGGATATATTTATTGTTATAATTCATCAAAAAAAAGTATTTCAATTGAAATACTTTCCTTAAAATTACTTATTTAGCAATCTAATTAACACTTAATTCCTTAACTAAACCAGTTTGAACTTCTACAGAATTAACAGATTGTTCAGACTCAGCTAACTTGTCATCAATCTTACTTCTGTTAAGATCAGCCCACTCCTGATCGTCTTTACATTTTATTTTATAACCTTCTAAAACACCTGGAAGACTTTTTAACCAACCTTGATAAGCAAAATCTGGCACATCTAAACCGCTAGCTGCATCAATAGATTTCTCAAATCCTTGTAATGCACTATTAAGGATTGTCGAACATTGATGAAATTTTGATGAATCATAATGTACTTTATTCATAAATTATTTAGCAGCTGAATTAAAAGTAGCCTCAAGACTATCAATAGCTTGATCTAACGTATTTACAAAGTTCTTAAGATTATCACCAAATGTGATATATAAAGCACTTTCTGCATTAACATTAGATAAATACTTATCAGCAGCATCTCCTTCCCATCCTTTAAAAGAATTAATTTCATTAAAGAAAGAATCAGTTGCAGTACAATATGAAGACACTGCTCGATCAAAATCAGCCACTAAAGTCTTCACTTGAGCAAAATCAATATCAATCATTATGACTACCCCTCACTTTCTTTTTTTTCAAGTTCTGCTAAAATTGCTTGAATTTTCGCATTGTAACTTGCAATTCTTGAGTTACATTTTGAAATTTCTGATTCAATTTCACCATATACAGAACCTGTTATTGTACTCACTTTATCACTAACATTTGAAGCATTATTCAATATAGATTGTCCATCAGCAGTATCACCATCAACAGTGAAAGCACCACTAAGACATGTTGCCGCTTTATTTAATGAATCTTCAGTATTATTTAAAGCAGGAACAACTGATCCAGATAATCCACTTTTTAGATTATTAAATCTTTTTTTTCTCTTCTCCTGTTCAGCAATTAAACTTTGATAATATCCTATCATAATTAGTTCATACGATTAACTGTTACTAAATCGCCCTCAGTAGATGGAGCAGCAGCTACATCTCCTGTAGTAATAGCTGAAGATTGATCAACATAAGCAGCAGCTACTTCAGTTAATTTTTCTTTAAATTCATCGAAATATCTAACGATACTATTAATTTGAACACAAGTTTCATTTATATACTCATTAATTGAACCACATTGAGCAGTACCATAAAAACCATTATCTGGACCGATTTCAAATGCTTTAATATTACTTAAACAAGTTTCAACCTCAGTGATATATGATTCGATTGCAGATTGCATTGAACCTATTTCACCGCTTTTAATAGCCATTGTATCCATATTTCATCACTCCCTTCATAAATATATTATTAAATTTGAATAAACTAGCTTATTAAACCAGCTTGAAAAGATTCCCATTGTGAAATAATAGAATCAATAGTAGCTTTAACAGCAGTTCTATATTCCTCAATATGATTACATACATTTTGTGCATGTTGATGGAATTTTTCACAATACATTTGGCAGTCTTGACCACTCCATCCAGCAGCTAATGCGCTATCTACTGGACCATAATTCATGATTGCAGTTTGTACATCATCAATTTTAGCACTGAATGAATCATAAGTAGCTTGAACAGCACTTTGAGTTACACCTTCAGTCCATCCACCTCCACCACCAAATAATTGAATGTTTAATTTAATAGTTGACATTTACCAACTCACCTCCTTTTTTAGCAGTAGTCGCAGTTCCAGAATCTACGCTTCCATCTTGTTCCGCAAAACTTACTACTAAATTTTTAAAATCATTTACATAGGATTGCATATTAGTATTAATAGTTGGAAATTGATTTTCAAATTCAGAAAATTTGTTTAATATCGCACCTGACAATTCGCCCTCGAGTAGCGAAGAAATCTTAGTCATTATATCACTCATATCGGATAAGCTTTTTTCGATATCACTTTTATAATTATCTAAGTTACCAGCTGCAGATTCAGTTTCACCACTATTAAGTGTAATATTATCTGACATATAATCACCTCTATCCTATAAATTAAGTATACCATATAAAAATAAGAATTAAATAAAAAAATAAAAAATTTTACAAAAAAAAAGAATATTTCTATTCTTCTAATAAACTATAAAATAATTTTTCTAACCCAAAATCATAGTATTCAATCTTAAAAACATTAGGATCATCGGTATAAGTAGTTAATGTTTCAAGAGTCATAATAGGAATATTATTAACAAGATTAATATTACCGTCTATATATTTATCATTAGATAAACGCAATGTTTTACTACTAAACTTAAAACCATTTACAATTTCTGAATAAAAGTCAGTAATACTTCCATCATTCCCTTCACCAACTTCCTCATATGAAAGTCCATGAACAATATATCCAGTAAAATTACTAACGTTATCAGCAAAATCCAATGTAGTATTATTAAACTCAGATGATAAATTTGGTTTACCAGCATATATAACACGACCCTGACTGTGCAAATTCAAATATAATACAGAATTCTTATAATGCTTTAAAATAAAATACATAGAAGCTCTTGTTTCAGGTTCACTACCTAATTCTTCACCACCAAAATAAGTAAGACGTTTTGTAGTTCTTTGTAAAGAAACACTATTAATTAATTTTTTATTTTTATAATAAAGTCCAGCATTTTGAGTTGGAAAATTTCTATTTAAATCAACTCCATTAGCATTATATTTAAAATTATCAAAATCAACCGAATCTTTATTTTTATAAATCCACAAATCATGATTTCTAATAGATTCTATTCCAAAATTAAAAACCTCATATCCATCAGGATTAATAGATGGAATAGCAACGATTTTAAAGGTATTTAAAGCAGAAACTATATCTTTATCACCATTCTCATATTTGTTAACTAAATCATTTAAAAACCTAGTTAAAAACAATGTAGAAGCTACTTCAGCAGCATGAATATTAGCATCTAAATAAATAACTTTATCGCCTTTACCAATCTCAACACCATATATATTTCTATTATCAGCACTCTTACCAATTATATCAAGCTTAACAATTGAGCTATTATTAATACTATAAAGTATTTTTTCTATATCACTATAATGAAGCTTTCTATCAAAATCATAACTAATATAAGAATAAGAACCTTTTTTATCAACATAATTATATCCATGATTACAAACTGAAATAAAACTTTCCAAATTCATACCTTTAGCAAATTTTTCTTTAATAATATCATCATCAGACTCAGAAGTATCAACAATATAATCTAAAGATTTATCCACAATTTGAATAGGTTCATCATTATTAGATTTACCTAAATAAGATTTATTTTTTACAAATAAATTTTTAATAAAAATACCAATTAGAAAAACAGATATACAACATAAAACTAATAAATAAATTTTTCCAGCATAAGTTAATTTTATATTCTTTTTCATATATCCTCCAAAAATAATTATAACATAATTAAAGAAATTAATTAACAAATAAAAAAACTCATCAAAAGATGAGCAAATTTAAACAAAAAAAAATTGGCAACTTGCTATCTTCGCTTACACTATTTTCGCCGTTAAAGTGCTTAACTTCTCTGTTCGGTATGGGAAGAGGTGTATCCACTTTGCTATCGTCACCAATCAAATGTATTATAACACAA
>JAZUBJ010000073.1:0-4040 GCA_045638445.1 Bacilli bacterium
ATTTAATGAATATAATAATATATTTGCTCTTAATGATGATGAGAAATTATTATTTTATGTTCTTATTAGTATAACTCCTAAAATTGAAATATATAATGATGAGTTTAATGATTGTATAAATATAAATTATATTTTTAAATATATTTATAAAACATTAAAATTTATTAATAAAAATAATAATTTACAAGTGTAGATTTTTATTTTTATTTGTTGTATAATTATTTCATAATAAGGAGTTTTTAATATGGAAAATAAAAATGGGTTTATTTCTACTGCTTTAGTTTATTCTTTCCTTGTAATATATTTATTTTTAATGGTTTCTATTATAAATTTGTATTTACAAAAAAATACTTATATAGAAGCTTTAGATGAACAAGTAGCAGAGGATATTGGTATTACTAAGAATACTAAAACAAGTTTACTTACTGCGATTTTAAGAGATAATGTTGCTCTTGAAACAAGTAGAATTGAATGGGATAAAATTTCTGGTTCTGCTTTAAATAATGGAAGAGGTCTTTTTTATATTGATGAAAATGGACTAGATGAAACTGAAGAACCAAAATATACTGATGAAGATAATAATGGATTTGGTGGAAAAATCTATTTTTTCAGAGGAAACGTTGAAAATAATAATGTTGTTTTTGGTTATCAATTTAAAAGAACTGGTAATGAAATAGTTGATAATTCAGTAAAACAAATATGTTGGCTAGTACTTAGAACGACAGAAAATGGAAGTATTAAACTTTTATATAATGGTATTTATAATGGTGGTAAGTGTGATGGCACTAATAATACTATAAATGGTTATGTAGAAGGAAATACTTATAATACGGTTGCCGATTATAAGGGACAATATAATAGAAATAATAATGATAATGCTTATGTAGGTTATACATATGGTACTGCTGGTTCTACTAGTTTTGATGCTACTCATTATGATACTCAAAATAATAGTGATATTAAATCAGCTGTTGAAGATTTTTATTTTAGAAACACTTCATTATATAAGTATACAGAATTTGGATATGGGTATGATGCTGGTGGAGTAGATACTGGAACTTCTACTGATGATACTCTTTTAGCATCAAGATATGAAGAAGTTGAAGATGTTGTTTATTGTAATGATAGACAATATGAATGTGTTGATGTTTCAACTGTACCTGATGAAAAACCTTGTGGTTATTCAACTAAAGGTACTAATTATGGATATAAAACACAAAAAGATATGGTTACTTATATTTGTCCAAGATTTTATGATAAATATATGTTAGATGATGGTTATGCTGGTGGTTCTGATGATGTAACAAATTTAAATTTTGCGGTTGCTCTTCCAACAGCATCAGAAATTATTATGGCTGGTGGTTCTTTAAGTGAAAATAATGATGGATATTTTTTGAAATCAGGTTCAGGTTATTGGACAATGTCTCCATCTGGATTTGATGGTGTTGCTAAAGTTTATAGTGTTGATTCTAATGGTAAGGTTGTTCCTACAGATGTTAATACTCAACTTGGGATTAGACCTGTTATTTCTATAGAATCAGAAGTTGGAGTTAGTTATGGTTCTGGTTTAGCTGATGAACCATATATGCTTAATTAGGGGTGAGTTATGAGAAAAAAAGGTTTTGTTTTTTTAGAAACAATTATTATTTTAATGCTTGTAACAGTTGCTTTAACTACAATGCTTGCAAGTTATACATTGGTTACTACTAAATCATATGAAAAACAATATTATGATAGAATTTCTGATAAATATTTACTTTATGCTATTAGTAATCTTGGTACTACTCAAAAAGATAATTATCAAAAAATTGCTGATCAATTAGTAATTAATACGAGTAGTAGTGCCAATGATTATGAAAAATTAGGTATTTTAAAATTTGATATTCCAAATGATGACTGTACTTCAAAATGTCAAGAACTTACACCTAGTGCTCATCGTGATGCAATAGATACTTATTGTAATATATTTGGTAATACTAATGGTACTACAAATGTTAATTCAAGTAGTTTTGATAAAAAAGTTACTGGTGAAGGGAACTGTTCAGTTGTTTTTGAACAAATGCAATTGAATAAATTATATATTGTTAAAGATATTGCTCATACTTTAAAACAAGATGAAGCAACAAAATATATTGATAATGGTACTATTGAGTATATGAAATCGTTAAAAAAATGTCATACAGAGAATGTTTATGTTCAATTTGAAAATGTTGTTAGTACTAATTTAGATGATTGTATTGTAGAAACTCCTGGTGTTTGTATGTGTGTAAGAGATGTAAATGGTAATTGTAAAGTAAGACGTGTTGTTAAACAAGGTTTGCATGATGATAGTAATCCAAATTTTAAATGTGAGGAACCTGTACAATATATGATAGGTGTATTTTATAGAAATGAAGATTATTATTATGCTTCAATTGAATTATAGGAGGAGTTATGAATAAGAAAGGATTTACATTAATTGAAGTTATTGTCAGTATTATACTTGTAAGTGTTGTTCTTACTTCAATGCTTGCTTCTTTAGTCAAATTGAGAAATGCTTATGAAGAAGCTACTAAAAATACTGATGCTTTAGTTTTTAGTTCTTCTTTAGCGAGAATAATAAATAATGATTTTGCTCAAAATGGTGGAATCCGATATATGGATTGTACATATTATGGTGATTATTGTGATATTACTTTAAATAATGATCAAAAACGTAAAATTGAAATTTATCCTGTTCAAACAAGTAAAACATGGGGTTATTATTTATCTCAATATGAAAATAAATTATCTAATCTTGGTTTAAATCCAACAGATGATGAATATAAAAAGAAAAAAATTGAATATTTAAAAAATATAGTTATTAGATATACTGAAGATGGTACTAATGCTCAGTATATTAGTTTAGCTGATTATTTTAAAACAACAGGTGCTCCTGCAAATGCTACGGCTATTAAAAATCTTTTACTTGGTACTGGTAGTACTCCAACTACAAGAGGTATTTCAAGTCAAGTTTATTGTGAAGAAATGCAATCAGGTAATGATGTTTATTTAAGTGGTTTATGTGAAGTTAATAAGAGTGGTTCTGATTATTCAGCAAGTTGTGAATGTTCACAACAAGAAATATCTACTTCTTTAAGATATTCTGATGTAACAAATGGAGTTAGAGAAAATATTTATGTTAAAACTTTGTCTTTATTAAAGGAAAAGGATTTATATTTTGAAACTGCTGCTGGTACTTTTGTACAAGGAAGTAATAAAATAAGAACTACAGGTTATAATTTTGGTAAATTAACATTTCATAATATTTTTTATGATAATACAAGTAGGTCTAGTGATTATATTGATAGTTTATCATTGATTTCTATTGAAATAAATGATGGTATAAGTGTAATGGATAGTAGTTATAATATTAATTTATCTTCTACTTCGTCTTACGATAAGAATTCTACTCAAGTAGGAAATATGATTTGCTTTGATTTTGATAACTTTTCTGGTTCTTCTAATATAGAAAAAGTTAATCAATTAATTGATGAATTTTGTATAAGATATGGTGTTGGATTTAGCATTAGAAAGGGTAGTTATTATACTAAAATTGATAAGTTTAATGTTTCTTCTTGTGACTTAAATGATCATTCAAATAATAAGATTAATTCGGATGCAGTTTTAACAGAACTTACAAATATTTGTCATGCTCCTGTTGATGCTAAGACTGAACCTTCTAGTTATGTGTTTGATGGATATTATTATGATCCTGATAGTAATCATACTAACGGTAACGAAATAGATGTTATTGATGCTCTTGGTAATATTAAAATTACTTCAACATATTTTGATTCATCTGTTGATGAGACTTCACCTAGATTATATGCAAAATGGAAATCAAGATAATACTTGTAAATAGAGAAAATATTAATTTTATAATTAATATTTTTTTTATGTTTAATTTATAATTATTTAATATTGTAAAACTTTGAAATAATATGGATAATCCACTAAAATTTAATGAGAATGATGTTATGAACAATTTTAAATATAAATTTATTTCTATATTTTTTATT
>JAZUBJ010000074.1:0-22791 GCA_045638445.1 Bacilli bacterium
CATTATGATATCCAAAATAGAATTGATATACTTTTTAAATGTAATGATTTTATTTATAAAAAGAAATGTCTTATAAAAACTAAAGAGTTTGAAAAGGAATTTGTTATAATATCTAAGAGTTATGATTATTTATTATCTATAAATGTTGATAAAATATTTATTAAAGATATAATTGATATTAAAAGTGTTTGATGTTATAATTTAAATGTAGGTGATAATATGTGTAAATCGGTATTTCATTTATGTTTTTATGAGAAATAAAAGAGTATTTTTTTGGTACTCTTTTTTTGTTGGGAGGTAATATGAGTAAGAAAGAACAATTAGAACAAGAAAAACTAAGATTAATGGTATTTAAGAGTGCGATGGAACTTGGTGAAAAAATTGATAAACATTTACTTGATATGTATAACTATGATAGTGAAAAGTATACTTTTATGGTACCTATGAAAGAGAATTTTTTTGATGATGGCCATTTTAAAGTAGAGATTGAGGATACTGTACGTGGAAAAGATTTATATTTTTTAACGGATATTGGTAATTATTCTTTGACTTATGAAATGCGAGGATTCATAAATCATACTAGTCCTAATGATTTATTTGTAGAGTTAAAAGATGGTATAGGAGCATGTAATTGTCATGCTGATAGATTGAATGTTATTATGCCTCTTTTATATGCTGGACGTCAACATAGACGAAATACACGAGAAAATTTAACTTGTGGAAGTGCATTAAGAGAATTAGATAGTGTTAATAGAATGAAATCATTTATTACTTTTGATGCACATGATCCTGGAGTAGAGCATGCTGTTAAAAATATGGAATTTGATAATGTGTATGTAACTAATATGATACTTAGTCAGTTTATAAATGATTTAGATAAAGAAGATTTAAGAGATTTAGTATTTGTTTCTCCGGATAATGGTGCTAATGGTAGACGTAATGTATATTTAAATTCATTTAATAGTCCATATATAAATAGACAAGCTGGAAGTTTTTATAAACAAAGAGATTATAATAATTTGGTAAATGGTAAATATCCAGTTATTGCACATGATTATTGCGGAAATGATGATTTAGAAGGAAAAACTGCTATTGTTACTGATGATATGATATCTAGTGGTGGTAGTATGATTGATGTAATAGATGAATTAAAAAGTAGAGGTGTTAAAAAAGTTTATGTTATTATAACATTTGCTTTATTTACAAAAGGAATTGAAAAATTTAATGAATATTATAAGGATGGAAAGTTAGATGGTATTTATACAAGTAATTTAACATATATACCAGAAGATTACTTAAAAGCTCCTTGGTTACATGTTTGTGATTGCTCTAAATTAGTTGCTGATATTATATATAATATTCATAATGATTTATCTATTTCAGAAATATTAACTGATAAATCGGTACCTGTTAAACTTCTAGAGAAAAAATTTAAGTAAATAAGGGAAAAACACTTGAAATCATGGGATAAATATGATAATATTTAATCACACGAAAGGTGTTTTTTTTTGGAGGGATTTGTGTGAAAAAAATCAAAACTTTTATTAAGGGAATTAAAAAGGAAACTAAAGCAGTTAGATGGCCAGATGGAAAAAGCTTATTTAAAAATTCTGTTATCTGTGTAACATTACTTGTATTTTTTGGAATGTTCTTTTATGTTTTAGATGCTATTTTAGGATTAATTATTGGAGGTATTCAATAATGGAAGAAAAAAGATTATGGTATGTAGTTAATGCTTATAGTGGGCATGAACAAAAAGTTAAAGATTATTTAGAATCAAGACGTGAAAGTATGGGAATGGAAAATAACATTTTTAGAGTTATTATTCCTGAGAGAACTGAAATTGAAATTAAAGACGGTGTAAAAAAAGAAAAAGTACGTAAGATGTTTCCTGGATACGTTTTAATTGAAATGGTTATGAGTGATGAAGCTTGGTATGTTGTTCGTAATACTCCTGGTGTTACTGGGTTTATAGGATCTTCAGGTAAAGGTGCTAAGCCAATTCCACTTAATGATGAAGAAGTTAAGAAATTTATTGGTGAAGGATATAATGAAGAAAAACCAATTAATACTGATGTTGAAGTAGGAGATAGTGTTTCAATTATTGATGGTCCATTTAAAGGAATGTTTGGTAAAGTTGAAAGTCAAGATAAAGAAAATGAAAAACTTATTGTACTTATTGATTTATTCGGACAAGAAACTCCTGTAGAAGTAGACCTTATTCAAATTACAAAGAACTAGAATTTTTCTAGTTTTTTTTTATTGATTTTAAATAATTTTTCTAGTAAAATTTTAATTACAAAGAAGGAGGAATTTTAATTATGGAATTAAAAGGAAGTAAAACAGAAGCTAATTTAATGGCTGCTTTCGCTGGTGAAAGTCAAGCTAGAAATAAATATACATACTATGCTTCAAAAGCAAAGAAAGAAGGGTATGAACAAATTGCAGCTATTTTTGAAGAAACTGCAAATAATGAAAAGGAACATGCTAAATTATGGTTTAAAGCATTACATGGTGGAGAAGTTCCATCTACATTAGAAAACCTTAAAGATGCAGCAGCAGGAGAAAATTATGAATGGACAGATATGTATAGAGAATTTGCTGAAACTGCTAAAGAAGAAGGATTTAATGATATAGCTGCTTTATTTAAAATGGTTGGAGATATTGAAAAACATCATGAAGAAAGATATATGACTTTAGTTGGAAATGTTGAAAATGATTTAGTATTTGAAAAAGGAGAAGAAAAGATTTGGATTTGTAGAAATTGTGGTCATATTTATAGAGGTAAAAAAGCTCTTGAATTATGTCCTGTATGTAAACATCCAAAAGCTTATATGGAAGTTAAATCTGAAACTTATATGTAATAAAATAAAGGTATATTTGAGTAAAATATGCCTTTTTAATTTGAAAGTTTAAAAAAACATTAAAAAACCTAATTTTTTGTTGATTTTAGGGATACTTTGTGTTATTATTTAGTAGCAATTTGTATTAATTTATACAAATTAGAAGTGGGAGATTAAGGGATTATCACTAGACCACTCGCGAAAAAAGAAATATCTAAAATTTTATAGGAGGTGTTTTTCGTGGCAAAGAATGTTGTAAAGAAAATTAAATTACAAATCCCAGCAGGAAAAGCTACACCAGCTCCACCAGTTGGAACTGTTTTAGGACCTGCAGGAATTAACCTACAAGAATTCTGCACAAGATATAATGATGCAACTAGAGAAAAAATGGGAGATATCGTACCAGTTGAAATTTCAATTTATGATGATAGAACTTTTGACTTCGTATTAAAAACTCCACCAACTGCTACATTATTACTTAAAGCTGCAGGAGTTGAAAAAGGTAGTAAAAAAGGAGCAAACGAAATCGTTGCTACAATTTCTAAGGAAGATATTAAGAAAGTGGCTGAAACTAAAATGCCTGACTTAAATGCATATGATTTAGAAGAAGGTATTAAAATTGTTGCTGGAACTGCTAGAAACATGGGAATTGCTGTTAAAGGATTAAATGATTCTGAACTTGCTGATCAAGCTAAAGAAGCTGCTGCAAGTGCTGCAAATGCTGCTAAATTAGAAGCTGACTTAGAAGCTATGGAAGAAAGTGCTAAAGCATTAGCTGAAGGTGCTAGTGTAGAAGTTGAAACTACTGCACAAGGAAAAGAAACTGAAGAAACAGAAGACGAAGAATAATATTTAAATTAAATTATTTATCGTGAGAAATAAAAAGATAATCCAGATACCACATAAGGAGGTTAAGTTATGAAGAAACATAGTAAAATGTATGTGGAAGCATTAGGTAATGTTGAAAAAAATAAAGAATACGATGTTACTGAAGCGATTAAAGTACTTAAGAGTCTTAAAACTAGAAAGTTCGATGAATCTGTTGATTTAGCTATGAATTTAAATATCGATGCTAAAAAAACTGATATGAACATTAGAGGAAGTTTTGTTTTACCAAACGGAACTGGAAAGGCTAAAAGAGTATTAGTTATTACTAAAACTAAAGCATCTGAAGCTAGTGAAGCAGAATATTGTGGAGCTGAAGATATGTTAGAAAAAATCGAAAAAGAAAATTGGTTCGAATTCGATACTATCATTGCTACACCTGAAATGATGCCAGCTTTAGGTAAATTAGGTAAATTATTAGGACCTAAAGGTTTAATGCCAAACCCAAAATTAGGAACTGTTACTACTAATGTAGCTGAAGCTATTAGTAATGTTAAAAAAGGTATGGTTGAATACAAAAATGATTCATACGGAAACGTACATTTCTCAATTGGTAGATTATCATTTACTGAAGAAGCTTTAGAAGAAAACTTAAGAGCTATCGTTAATGAAATCGTTAAAAATAAACCAAATGGTGTTAAAGGTACATTTGTTAAAAATGTAAGTTTATCATCAACTATGAGTCCAGGATTCAAAATATCTAGAAGTTCATTAGGTTTATAATAAACAAATAAATAAAGACTTGAGTAATCAAGTCTTTTATTTTATAATCATTTTGGTGATTAATGTGAAATTATTATTACATATATGTTGTGCACCTTGTAGTGCGGCTTGTATTAAAGTCTTAAGAGAAGAAGGAATAGATGTTCATGGATATTGGTATAATCCTAATATTCATCCATATAAAGAATATGAGGCACGTTTAAATGCTTTAAAAGAGTATTCTAAAATGATAGATTTAAAAGTTGTTTATTATGATTATTATGGTTTAAGAGAATTTACTGAAAACGTGTATGATAAATTAAATAATAGATGTGAATATTGTTATTATTCTAGAATGGAAAATGTTGTTCGTTATGCTAAAGAAAATGGATATGATGCATTTACTACAACTTTATTTATTAGTCCATATCAACAACATGAATTACTTAAAAGAATATGTGAAAAATTAGCAGAAAAATATGAAATAAAATTTAAATATGATGATTTTAGGCCTTATTTTTATGAAGGGAAAAGAATGTTTCATGAAACAGGACTTTATATGCAAAAATATTGTGGATGTGTATTTAGTGAAGAAGAAAGATATTTAAAAAGTAAAATAGGTCAAAAAAAGATCTATAAGAATGATTGTAATTAAGATACATTTAATATGTATCTTTTTTTATACTATTAAAGTAGAGTAATAAGTAGAGTGTATTATATATTGCTTCATTAAATAATATAGCAAATGTGTTAAAATCAACAACTAGTTCTTGTGGTGATAGTAGTGTGGGCTTAGTTTTAGATAAATTAGTTAAAGAAGTAAGCAAGACGTCTAATCCAAACTTAGGAATTATTAAACCAATTTCAACTACACCTAATGATTTTGCAACTCAAATGTCTAGTTTATTAGATTTGGGAAATTAATAATAAAATCTATATCTTTTGATATAGTTTTTTTATAATTATTATAAAATTATGATATAATCAAATTAAACTAGGAGGATTTGTTTATGAAGAAGATATTTATATTATTTTTACTATTATTTTCTTTGTGTGGTTGTGGAAGAAGTGAAAATGAGATAATTTTGGCAACTGAGGCTGGTTTTGCACCATATGAATATTATGAAAATGGTAAAATAGTTGGTGTTGATATAGATATAGCACGTGAAATAGCTAAAGAACTTGGAAAAGATTTAGTAGTTAAAGATATAGCTTTTGATTCAATAATTATGGAAGTTAAAACTGGTAAATCTGATTTTGCTGCTGCGGGTATAAGTTATACACCTGAAAGAGCAAGGGCTGTTGCTTTTTCTGATAATTATGCTGTCTCGAAACAAATTGCAATTGTTAAAAATGATGGAAATATTACTAATATAGAACAGATTAAGAATAAAAAAATAGCAGTACAACTTGGAAGTGTTGCTGATACTTATGTTACTGATACGTTTGACAAAGCTACTATTATTAGGCAAAAAAAGTATCTTGCTACTATACAAGATTTAGAAGATGGTAAGGTTGATGTAGTTGTAATGGATGAGTTACCAGCTAAAGAGATTTTAATGGAAAAATCTGGTTTAAGAATTTTACCGGAATCTTTAGTTGAAGATAATTATGGAATTATTGTTAAAAAAAGTAATGATGAATTACTTGAAGTAGTTAATCGTGTTATTAAGAGAATGCAAGAAGATGGTAGTCTTAAAGAATCTATTTTAAGACATACTGGAAAGTAGGTATATAATGGATAAAATTTTTAATTTTTTTAAATCACTTTATGAATCATTTTATTATAGTGTTATTTATGATAATAGGTTTGAATATATTATTGAAGGTTTATTGAATACATTATTAATATCTTTTTTCGCTGTTGTTATTGGTGTATTAATTGGTATAGTTATTGCGTTAATTCGTTCTTATCATGATAAGAGTGGGAAACTTAAGGTAGCTGATACAATTTCAAGAATGTATGTAAATATTATTCGTGGTACTCCAGTGGTTTTACAATTAATGATTATATATTATGTTATATTTGAAACAGTGGATATTAATATCGTTCTTGTTGGTGTTTTAGCGTTTGGAATTAACTCTGGTGCATATGTTGCTGAGATTATAAGAGCTGGTATTAATTCTGTTCCAAGTGGCCAAATGGAAGCGGGGTTATCTCTAGGTCTTACTTATTCTCAAACCATGAGACATATTATATTACCTCAAGCTGTTAAAAATATTCTTCCAGCGTTATGTAATGAATTCATTACATTAATTAAAGAAACATCTGTTGGTGCTTATGTTGGTATAGTGGAGTTAACAAAGGCTTCTGATATAATTGCATCAAGAACATATGATTATTTCTTTCCGTTATTTATTATTGCGATAATTTATTTAGTTTTAACTCTAGGTTTGACTAAATTAGTTGGTGTTTTAGAAAGGAAGTTAAATAATGCTAGAAGTTAAAAAATTAAAAAAGAAATTTGGAAAAAATGAAATTTTAAAAGGTATAGATTTAGTAATTGAAAAGGGAGATAGAGTTGCTATTATTGGACCTAGTGGTTGTGGTAAGAGTACTTTTCTTAGATGTTTGAATATGATTGAACCTCCTACAAGTGGAAAAGTAATATTCGAAGGAAAAGATTTAACTAATCCAAATACTAATTTGTATTTGGTTCGTGAGAAGATAGGGATGGTATTTCAACAATTTAATTTATTTCCTCATTTAACAGTTCTTAAAAATATTACTCTTGCTCCTGTTAAACTTGGAGTTTTAAGTGAAGAAGATGCTATAATAAAAGCTGAGGAGTTACTAAAAAGAATTGGTTTGCTTGATAAAAAAAATCATTATCCTGATGAATTATCTGGTGGACAAAAACAAAGAGTTGCAATAGCAAGAAGTTTAATTATGAATCCTGATATCATTTTATTTGATGAACCTACAAGTGCATTAGACCCTGAGATGGTAGGTGAAGTACTTGAATTAATCAAACAAATCGGTGAAGAAGGAATGACTATGGTTATTGTTTCTCATGAGATGAATTTTGTTAAATCTTGTGCAAATAAAATAGTATTTCTTGATGGAGGAAAAGTATCTTTCGTTGGAAGTGTTAAAGAGGCTTTTTCTAATAAAGAAAATGAAAGACTTAAAGATTTTTTAGAGAAAACAAATAAGTAATTACTTATTTGTTTTTTTTTCTTTTTGTCTTTTAAATTTAATAGTTTTTTTATTTGCATTATTATATTATTTTGGTATAATGAAGTTATAGTAGGGGATTAGATAAAATAGGAAAGGAGAAAGAAATGAACGCAATTAATGTAAGAAGTGAAATTGGTCCATTAAAGAAAGTTTTATTACATAGACCAGGTAATGAATTATTAAATTTAACACCAGATACATTAACAAGACTTTTATTTGATGATATTCCATTTTTACCAGATGCACAAAAAGAGCACGATGAATTTGCAAACATTTTGAAAACAAATGGAGTAGAAGTTGTTTATTTAGAAGATTTAATGGCTGAAGTATTACAAATTAATGGTAATATTGAAGATAAATTCTTAAGACAATTTATACTTGAAGCAGGTATAAAAACACCTAAATATAAGAATCTTGTATTTGAATATTTGAAGAGTTTTGTTAACAAAAAAGAATTAGTTTTAAAGACTATGGAAGGTATTAAGTTAATTGAAATTAATAGAGCTAAGAGAGATGTTGAAAAATCTTTAGTTGATTTAGTTTCAGAAGAATCAGATTTCTTAGCTGATCCAATGCCAAACTTATACTTTACAAGAGATCCTTTTGCTAGTTGTGGAAATAGTGCGATATTAAATAAAATGTATTCTGTAACAAGAAGTAGAGAAACTATTTATGCAGAATATATATTTAGATATCATCCAGATTATAAGATTGAGAAATTATATGATAGATATTTACCATATCATATTGAAGGTGGAGATGTTCTTAATTTAAATGAACATATCTTAGCTGTAGGTATTTCTCAAAGAACAGAAGCTGGTGCTATTGATCAACTTGCTAAGAATTGTTTTAAGGATCCAAATTGTAAAATTGATACAATTTTAGCATTTAATATTCCTGTATCAAGAGCATTTATGCATTTAGATACAGTATTTACTCAAATTGATTATGACAAGTTTACATTCCATCCTGGAATTATGGAAACTTTACAAGTATTTGAAATTACTGAAGGAGATATTCCTGATAGTGATGAAGATTTAAATGTTGTAGAAGTAAAAGGTTCTTTAGAAGAAATATTAGAAAAATATTTAGGAAGAAAGATTACATTAATTCCTTGTGCTGGTGGAGAAAAAACTTCTGCTGAAAGAGAACAATGGAATGATGGAACTAATACATTATGTATAGCTCCAGGTGTAGTAGTTGTTTATAATAGAAATAACATTACTAATAATATTTTAAGAGAACATGGTATCAAAGTATTTGAAATGACAAGTGCAGAGTTATCTCGTGGTCGTGGTGGACCAAGATGTATGAGTATGCCACTTGTAAGGGAGGATTTAAGATAATGAATTTAAAAGGAAGAAGTTTTTTAACATTACTTGATTATACTCCTGAAGAAATTAGATATTTACTTGATTTAGCAAAGGATTTAAAAGAAAAGAAAAAGAAAAATATTGAACATAGATATTTAGCTGGAAAAAATATTGTTCTATTATTTGAAAAAACTTCAACTAGAACAAGATGTGCTTTTGAAGTAGCTGGTCTTGATTTAGGTATGGGAGTTACTTATTTAGATCCAGGAAGTTCTCAAATGGGTAAGAAAGAGAGTATTGAAGATACTGCTAAAGTTCTTGGTAGAATGTATGATGGTATTGAATATAGAGGTTATGATCAAAGCATAGTTGAATCATTGGCTAAAAATTCAGGTGTTCCTGTATGGAATGGTTTAACTGATGATTATCATCCAACTCAAATGTTAGCAGATGTATTAACTGTTGAAGAAAGATTTGGAAAATTAAAAGGTAAGAAATTAGTTTTCATGGGTGACTCAAGAAATAATGTTGCTAATTCTTTAATGGTTGTATGTGCTAAGATGGGTATGAATTTTGTATCATGTGGACCTAAGGATTTATGGCCTAATGAAAAATTAGTAGAGAAATGTAAAAAGATTGCTAAACAAACTGGTGCTACTATCAGTATGACTGATAATAAAAAAGAAGCTTGTAAAGATGCAGATGTATTATATACAGATGTTTGGGTTTCTATGGGTGAACCAGAAGAAGTATGGGAAGAGAGAATTAGATTATTAAAACCTTATCAAGTTGATAAGGAAGCAATGAAACTTGCTCATCCTAATGCAATATTCTTACATTGTTTACCATCTTTCCATGATTTAAATACTACTATTGGAAAAGATATTTTTGATAAGTATGGTTTAAAAGAAATGGAAGTTACTGATGAAGTTTTCAGATCAAAACAATCAAAAGTGTTTGATCAAGCTGAAAATAGACTTCATACAATTAAAGCTGTTGTGTATGCAACAATGAAATAAAAAACGAAAAATAAGGAGAAAAAATTATGGCAAGAAAGAAAAAGTTTTCAATGCCTACCGCATTCTCAATTATATTAGTTTTACTTATTGGTTTAGGTTTGTTAACACATATTTTACCGGAAGCAAAATTTATTGATAAATTTGAACATGGTAAAGTTGTTTGTAATGATGCTTACAATAGTAATGTTGAGTGTAGAGTTATAGACGATGGAAGCATCGTTTGTAAAGAAAACACTGAAGATGATGTGGTTGGTACTGAAACAGAAGAAGGTGTTGTTCTTTGTAGTGACATTAACAATACTGAAAATGTTTGTATAGAAGATGAGGATGGAGTAGTTACTTGTAGTGGTGATTTAGGAGAAGCTGAGAATACTCCTATAAAGGATATCGTAAGTGAGGATGTTGAACATAGTGCAGAAAATTTAGTAAATGGAAGTGGTGTTGAACCTGCTAGTTTATCTACAATTCTTATGTCACCAATTCTTGGATTTGAAAATGCAATAGATGTTGCAATATTCATTATGATTTTAGGAGGGCTTTTAGCAGTTGTTAATAAAACTGGAGCTCTTGAAACAGGAATTAAAGTTCTTGTTAAAAAATTAAAAGGTAGAGAATTACTTTTAATTCCAATTTTGATGTTTATATTCTCAATTGGTGGTACTACATATGGTATGCTTGAAGAAACAGTTGGATTTTATATTTTACTTGCTGCTACTATGATGGCTGCAGGTATGGACCCAATTGTTGGTGCCGCTACTGTACTTTTAGGAGCAGGTTCTGGAGTTCTTGGTTCTACAATAAATCCATTTGCTACTGGAGCTGCAATTAGTGCACTTAATGCTGTTGGTGTTGAAGTTAATAATGGTATGATTATTCTTATAGCTGTTGCATTATGGATTACTACTTATGCAATTAGCGTAGGATTTGTACTTAGTTATGCAAGAAAGGTTAAAGCAGATAAAGGTTCTACAATTTTATCTTTAAGAGAACAAAAAGCAGCTGATAAAAAATTCGGTAATTTTGCTAGTAAAGATGAAGATGTTAAGTTAACTGGAAAACAAAAAGTAACTTTAATATTATTTGCATTCACTTTCTTAGTTATGATTGTTGGATTTATTCCATGGTTAGATTTTGGAATTGAGTTCTTTAGTGGATTTACTGCTTGGCTTACAGGTGAGCCATTTGGAGCATGGTGGTTCTATGATGCTGCATTATGGTTCTTAATTATGGCAATTGTTATTGGTATCGTTAATAAAATGGGAGAAAAAACATTAGTTGATACATTTATTGATGGTGCTGATGATATGATTGGTGTTATTTTAATCATTGGTCTTGCTCGTGGAGTTAGTGTATTAATGGGTGCAACATATTTAGATAATTATATTATTTATAATGCATCTAATTTACTTAAGAATTTACCAGAAATGTTATTTATTCCATTAAATTATATTTTACATATATTCTTATCAATATTAGTTCCATCATCAAGTGGTTTAGCATCACTTTCAACTCCAATTATTGGACCTCTTGCAAACAGTCTTTCATTTAATAATGAAGTAACTGTTATGACTATGGTTGCTGCAAATGGTTTAGTTAATTTAATTACTCCAACTTGTGGTGCTATTATGGGAGGTTTAGCTCTTGCTAAAATAGATTATCCTACATGGTTTAAATGGGCATTTAAAGTTGTTGCTACTATATTGCTTGTAAATATATTAATATTAATGGCATTTAGTGTAATTTTATAAAACTATTAAGTAAAACTTAATAGTTTTTCTTTTGAAAAAACCATTAGATATGTTCATCTAATGGTTTTAATAATAGACCTGTTGATATAAGACCGCAAATTCCAACAAGTGCATATATAAAGTTTGTTAAGAATGTTTCTTCACCAAATAGTAAAGATACTAAATTTATATTGAAAATTCCTACCATTCCCCAGTTTATTGCTCCAATTATTACTATTCCAAGAGCAATTTTATATAGTGTGTTCATATGTCCTCCTTACTTTATTAATATTATGTGCTGTTAAAATAAGATTATTCATAAAAATATATTTTTTTAATATAATCTATTAAGGAGGGTAAATTATAAAAAAGTTTTTTTTACTATTAGTTTCTTTATTGATGATTGGTTGTAGTAAGATGGATAGTAGGGAAATAATTGAAAAATTTGAAGAAAATATAGATAAAGATTATTATATTGTTAATGGTCAAATGGATATTGTTAGTAATGAAGAAATGTATCACTATGATGTTACAGTTAAACATTTGAATGATTATTATATGGCTTCACTTGTTAATAAAGATACTAATTATGAGCAAATTATACTTAAAAATAAAGATGGTGTTTATGTAATTACTCCAAGTTTGAATAAGAGTTTTAAGTATCAAAGTGATTGGCCTTTTAATAGTAGTCAGTCATACATACTAGAGTCTTTACTTAATGATTTAAAAAATGATTCGAATGTTCTTTTTGAAGAAAAGGAAAGTGAGTATATTTTAAAGTCAACGGTGAATTATCCTAATAATAGTAGTCTAACTAGTCAGAAAATTACATTTAGTGAGGACGTTTTACCATATTTAATTGAAGTATATAATGATGAGGGGATAGTTAATATATGTTTTAGAATAAATAAAATAGATTTTGAAACTAAATTAAATGAGTCTGATTTTGATATTAGTAATACTTCGTGTGATGATTGTTTTGAAGATGTTAGTGTAAGTGAGGAGACTGTGTATCCAATGTATTTACCTGTTGGTACTACATTTAAGGGAGAAGAAACTATAAATACTGATGAAACTAAAAGAGTTATTTTAAATTTTGATGGTGAAAAATCATTTACATTAATTGAAGAAGTTATTTCTTTACCTGAAGAGTTTGAAATTACTACTACTAGTGGTGAACTTGTATTTTATGAAAACGTTCTTGGTAATTTAACGGATAAATCATTAAATTGGACTATGGATGGTAAAAATTACTATTTAATAAGTGATGATCTTACAAATGAAGAGTTATTAAAAGTAGCTGCATCTACATCTGTTATGTCTTTATCGAAATAAGCATTAGAAAACTAATGCTTTTTTTGATGTTTTATGATATGATTTTAATAGAATAGGAGATATTATGAAGGATAATAAGTTTATTTATATTATGTCTTTTTTATTAATAGTTACGTTATTTATAAGTTTATCTGTAACATATTTTGTTGTGGAGAAAAGTAATCAAGGGGTTAGTAGTGTATCTAATCAATACTTTGATATTGTTTTTTCTGATCCAATTATTAATTTTGATAGTAATATGAAAGTAATGGTTGATAAAGATAATGATGTAGTTAAGATAGATATTCCTGATTTAAATGAGTTTAGCAAATCAAATTCTTTTAGTATAGATGTTAAAAACATTGGAAATATAGATGCATATGTTGATAAATATTTTATTAATAATTTAAATTCTAATATTGATACTAGTGAATTTAACGTTGATATATCTCTTATTGAAAATGAAATTATTAAGGGAAGTGAATCAGAAAAAATAATTATAACAATTACTTATTATGGAAAGGATGTTTCTACTAGTGAAAAGCCATATATAAGTTTTGATTTAAATTATTTGTTTAAGGAAGTAATTCTTTAAAAAGAAAATATTATTTGATATAATAAATTTATAGAATATAGGAGGATACATGAGAGAAATTATTTCAGCATTAGATATTGGTTCTTCGACAGTAAAACTTGTTGTTGGAGAAATTTTTAAAGATGAACTTAATGTTTTAGCGGTATCCGAAGTTAAATCAAGTGGAGTTAAAAAAGGGATTATTGTTAATCCTGAAGAAACATTGATTTCATTAAAAGAAGTTTTTTCTAGATGTGAGAGAATGCTTGATATTAAAATTAATAAAGTATTATTAATTATTCCTTCTTATTATGCTGAGTATTTAATTACAGAAGGGACAGTTGCTGTACAAAATGATGATATTGTAAGTAATGATGACGTGTTAAAAGTATTACAAACTTGTGTTGTTAATAAAGTTCCTTCGAATAAAGAATTTGTTTCAATAACTCCGATAGAATTTTCGTTAGATGATAGTGAAGATAAAATAGATGACCCTAAAGGTATGAAGGCAAAAATACTTAAGTGTAAAGGAGTACTTAGTTTAGCTCCAAAGAAAAATGTTTATACGGCTGTTTCCTTACTTGAGAACATTGGTGTAAATATTGTTGATATAAATTTTGGTAGTGTTTGTGATTATTTTGAATTTAAAACTGATAGTTTAGATAAGAAAAATGCTGCTGTTATTAATATTGGTGATGAGAAAACAGAAGTGAGTATTTTTAAGAAAGGGATTCTTGTAGATAGTGAAACACTTGAGATTGGTGCTAAGAGTATTGATAGAGACATTTGTTATATGTATGATATAGATAGAAGGACTGCTAAGAAGTTAAAAGAGAAATTTGCTCTTGCAAATAAAAGGAATGCATCTAGTACTTGGTGTGAAGATGTGTTGACAAATAAAGAAGAAAATATTAAAATAAATCAATATGAGATTAGTGAGATAATATCTTCTAGATTAAAAGAGATTCTTAATTTAGCAAGAAAACAAATAAATCTCTTAACAAAAATGGAAATAAGTTCTATAATAATTACAGGAGGAACGACTGAACTTAATGATTTTAATTTAGTTGTAGAAGAGATGTTTGCATTTAATGTACCTGTTTATAAAGTTCGTGAAATGGGATGCAGACATAATAAATATTCTTCTGTACTTGGTATGATAAAATATTATCATGATAAACTTGCATTTAGAAATAAGATAGCGAGTACAATGGATGAAGAGAGTCAAGTAGAATTAGTAAATAATAGAAAATCAAGTAATAGTAGTGTACTCGGAAAAATATATGGATATTTTTTCAATAATTAAGGAGTGAAATATGAATAGCAATTTAGAAATGGATCAGATAGCGGACATTAAAGTAATTGGTATTGGTGGTGGGGGATGCAACGCCGTAAACAGAATGATAGACTCTGGTCTTAGGGGAGTAGAGTTTATAGTTGCTAACACAGATCAACAAGTATTGAATGTATCACAAGCTGAGAATAAAATTCAATTAGGAAAAACAATTACTAAAGGTAGAGGTGCTGGTACTAGACCAGAGATAGGTAGAGAAAGTGCTCTTGAAGCAAAAGAAGAAATAGAAGATGCTTTAAGAGGAGCAGATATGGTTTTCATAACATGTGGACTTGGTGGTGGTACTGGAACAGGTGCTGCACCAGTTGTTGCTGAAATTGCACAAGGTTTAGGATGTTTAACTGTTGCAATTGTAACAAAGCCATTTAAATTTGAAGGTAAGAAGAGAATGGATTATGCTTTAGTTGGTTTAGATGAACTAAGAAAGCATGTTGATACAATAGTAGTAATTCCAAATGATAGATTAAGAGATTTGATTGATAGATCAACTCCACTTAATGCTGCGTTTCAAGAAGTAGATAATGTACTTAGATTAGGTGTACAATCAATATCTGATTTGATTAGTGTTCCAGGACTTGTAAACTTAGACTTTGCAGATGTTAGAACAATAATGCAAAACAGAGGAGATGCTTTAATTGGTATTGGTGCTGGATTTGGTGATAATAGAGCTGTTGAAGCTGCTAAACAAGCTGTAGAAAGTCCATTAATTGAAACAGCAATAAATGGAGCTACAGATTGTATTGTTAATATTACTGGTGGTACTTCAATGACATTATTTGAAGCTGAGGATGCTGTTGAGGTTGTTAGAGCTGTTGCTAATACAGATGTTAATATTATATTTGGTGCTGTAATTAATGAAGCATTAACAGATGAAATTATTGTTACAGTAATTGCAACTGGATTTGAGGATTCAACTGAACCTTTATACAGATCTATGGAAGGTGAAAAGAAAGCAGCAGTAATGCAAGAAGATGATGAAGAACTTGAGATGCCTGCATTTTTAAGAAATAGAGACTTTTAATTATAAAAGTCTTTTTTATTTGTTAGTTTTTTGATATTCTTATAATAGGAAGGTAGTGATAAAATGAAATGTGAGAAATGTGGGGTAGAAATAACAGAAGGAAATTTATGTAATAATTGTAAAAATGCAGTACCTGTACAGGGGCAAACTAGTATTCCTGAAAATAAGAAAACTAATGTTGTTCTTATTATTGTTATTGTGGTTTGTTCTATGTTATTATTCGGTGGTATTGTATTTGGTGCGTTAACTTATTTTACTATGAAGAATGTAAATGGTATATTTAATCAATCAAAAGTATATACTTTTGTTACTGAAGTTCAAAAATATATGGATATTGGAAAAACTTCATTTATGAAGAAAGCTCTTGTAGTTGGTGGAAAACCAATTACATTTTCTAATTTAGGTGTTGATGGTGCGTTCGAATTAGAGGATTTAGATAGTGAAGATAATAAAAATTATTATATTGTGTTTGATAGAAATGGTAATTATACAGATTTAGTTATTTTTGATGAAGAATATTGTTATAAAGCTGATATTGATTTAGTTGATTCATTTGAAAAAGCTAATGTAAGTGCAATGGATGTTCATATTCATCATAAAAATGATTCAAAAAGTGGTTGTGCTGGAAAAGTTGTTGAAATGAATTAGAATAAAACTGTAATATTACAAAGAATGTAAAAAATATGTGTAGTTTTATTATTGCTAAAGTTGTGATTTTATTTTAAGTTATAAATTTTATATCTTTATATAGAAATATTTTTAGAATATTAATTAAGTTAAGTTAGTAATTTTTGTAATACAACTACGATATCTTATTGATACGTCAATGAGTCATTTTATGAATGATTTACTATATTTTTAAATGTGGATGTTATAGAAAAAAAGTATAATAAAGCAGTTTTACTGCTTTTTATTTTTATTTTAAATTTATTTACATTTTATTTACAAAAAGAATTGATTTAAGTTAGTTAGAAGATTATAATGAATTTATAAGGTAGTGAGTAAAAGTACTAAGATAGGAGGGTTAAATGAAAGAAGTAAAGAAGACTGGTCATTCAAAAGTTAATAATAATAATGCTCCAAAGAAAAAACCTGTTAATAAAAAGTTTGACGATGAAGCACCAAGAGTTACTAAAATAGAAAGTCCAGTTAAAGAAGCTAAAGTTGTTGATTTAGATAATGACTTTGTTGATGAAGAAAATGATCAAAAACTTATTGTTGTTATCGCAATTGCTCTTTTAGTTATCATCGCTACTGTTGTAGGTTTACTTGTCGGATGTGAGAAAAAAGAAGAAGAAGAACCTGAAAAACCAAAAGACGATATTGTTGTTCCAGTAGAAGATGATGAAGATGACAAAGAAGAAGACGTTGTAAAGAAAACAACTACTAAAGTAACAGATAAAGATGAAGATAAAGAAGAAGTAGTTATTTCTACATATGATATTACTTATTATTATGGATTTAATGAAAGAACTCATCATGAAACTGTTAGTGAGGGAAATTCAGCTAGTGAATATGTACCTCAAGGATATAATACATGTAAGTATTATGTTGATGAAGGATTTAATACAGAATATGCATTTGATAATGTATATGAAGATACTAACATTTATCTTGACTGTGTAGCAGTTGAATATAGTGTTGTATATGATTATCAAGAAGCAGATGGTACAAATAATGAATTAAATCCAAATACATTTACTGTTGAAGATAACATCGAACTTAAAGATTTAGAAACTACCGAAATCTTTATGGGATGGTATTTAGACAATGAATATACTAATAGAGTATATGAACTAAATAGAGATTTAGTTAAATATGCAGATAGTGAAAATGTTGTTTATCTATATGCAAAAGTTGCTCGTGAAGCAATTATTAAATTACATGATGCTGAGGGTGAAAATGTTTTAACTGAAGTTCTTAATAAAGAAACATCAGTTGAATATCAATTACCATCTTCTGCAAATTTAAATGTATGTTCAGCAGATAGTAAATTCTTAGGATGGACAAGTGTTCAAGGAAGTAAGAATGTTGAATATAAAGATGAAGCAAGCATTGTTGTAGATAGAGATTATACATTATATGCTGTATGTGGAGATGCTACTATTCAATATGTAAGTAATGGTGAAACAGTTACTGTTGCTTATACTAAAGAAGAGTTAGCAGAAGCTGAATTTGATTTACCAACTCCTTCTGATATGGATATGGAAACTCCATCATATTTTGTTCCAGTAACAGAAGATGTTCTTGAAAGTTTAAAAATCGTTAGTGATGACGAATTAGAACTTAAAGATAATGAAGTATATTATAGTGATGTACTTGGAAATACTAGAGAAGACTATATTCCAACAGTTGGAGATAGAGTTCAAGCATTTGAAAAGGAATTTGTTGGATGGATTGAAAAGACTGAAGAAGTTGAAACTCCAGAAGATGAAAATACTAATGAAAATGTTCAAGAAGATACTAATTCTGAAAATGTTGTAGTTGAAGAAGAAACTGAAAGTGAAGATAATACACTTGAAAGTGGAACTGAAACTGAAGGCGAAGTAATTGAAGAAGAAATAGATTTAGTTACTAAAGAAGAAGTAGTTGAAAAAGTTGAAAATGGTGAAACAGAAATAGAACTAGAAGCTGTTTGGGAAATTCCTGAAGAAGATCCAGTTGTAGAAGAAGTTACACCTGAAGTAGGAGTAGAAGATTCTACTACAGAAGAGCTACCTACAGTTTAATAAAATAATAAAGTCTATAGAAATATAGACTTTTTATTTTGGTTTAATTTATGTATAATTAGATTGAGGTATATTATGAGTGTTGAACTAGGTGGTAAATTAATTGATGTATTCATTGTTAAAAAGAATAATAAAAATATGTATTTAAGAGTTAAAGAAGATGGGATACATATATCTTGTAATTATTTTGTAACTAAAAGTATGATTTTGAATTTTATTATGAGTAATGAAAAAATGATTATAGAAGCATATGATAGATTACAAAAGAAAAAAGAGAAAAAAGAAGAATTTTATTATTTAGGAAATAGATATGATGTTATAATACTTAATACTGTTTCAAAGATAGAGTTTTATGGTGATAAAGTATTTGTTAAAAATAAAACTTATTTAAATACTTTTTTAAAGAATGAAGCTAATAGAATATTTAATGAAAGAGTAAAAGTGTGTTATAATTTGTTTGAAGAAAGAATACCATATCCTGAAGTATTGATTGGTAAAATGACAAGGAAGTGGGGATATTGTTCTAAATCAAAAAAACTTATTAAATTAAATTTTGAATTAATAAAATATAGTATTAATGAAATAGATTATGTAATAATACATGAGTTATGTCATTTTTTAGAATTTAATCACTCTAAAAATTTTTGGAATTATGTTAAAAAATATAAACCTGATTTTAAGGAAGCTAAAAAAGTTTTAAAGGAGGAATAATATGTTAATTACTTCTAAAGATAACAATAGAATTAAAGAAGTTAGAAAGTTATTAGTAAGAAAACATTCTTTAAGTAAAGAGTTATTTTTAATAGAAGGAGAGAATTTAATTGAAGAAGCTATTAAGAATAATTTATTAAGAGAACTATATGTTCTTGAAGGATACGAGTGTAAATATGATTTTTCTTATGATAATGTAAGTTTGGATGTTATGAAAAGCATTAGTGATTTAAAAAGTACTCCTAGACTTTTAGGTGTTGCTTCTTATATAAAGAAAAATGATTTTGGTAAGAGAATTGTATTATTAGATGGTGTACAAGATCCTGGGAATGCTGGTACTATTATAAGAAATGCTGTTGCTTTTGGTGTTGATACAATCGTATTTTCTAAAGATTCAGTTAGTCCTTATAATGAAAAAGTATTAAGAAGTACTGGTGGGATGATATTTAATATAAATATTATTATTGATGATATAGAAAATATAATAAAAAAGATTAAATCAAATAATATTAAATTAATTGGGACTTCTTTGAGAAAATCAGTTAGTTTATGTGATTTAGATAGATGTGAAGAATATGCTGTTATTTTTGGTAATGAAGGTAATGGTGTTAGAAATGAAGTATTAGATTTATGTGATGAAGTTGTTAGAATAGATATGGATAGTAAATGTGAGAGTTTAAATGTTGGAGTATCTAGTGGAATAATTTTGTATCATATGTATAAGGGGTAATTTATGAAATATATATATTTAGGTAAGATAGTTAATACTCATGCTTTGAAGGGTGAAGTAAGATTAATTAGTAATTTTGAATATAAAGATAGAGTTTTTAAAAAAGATTTTGTTGTTTATATTGGTCATATGAAAGATAAAGAAGTGCTTGAAACTTATAGAACTCATAAACAATATGATATGGTTAAATTTAAAGGTATTGATTATATAAATGATGTTTTAAAGTATAAAGGATGTAATGTATATATTAATGAAGATGATTTGTTATTGAGTGAAGAAGAATTACTTGAGAGTGATTATCCTGAAATGGAACTTTATAATGATGAAGTTTTTGTTGGTAAAATTGAATACTATAGAAATGATAATGGTAATGAGATGTTAAGAGTTAATGATAAGTTTATTCCATATAATAAAAATTTTATTAGTAAAATAGATAAATCTAATAAAAAAATATATATGCATGATATAGGAGTGTTTTTATGAGAATAGATATATTAACATTATTTCCTAATATGTTTGATGGTTTTAAGACTGAAAGTATTATTAAAAGAGCTATAGAGAAAGAAAAAGTAGAAATTAATATTATAGATATTAGGGATTATACACCATATAAAAATAAACAAGTTGATGATTATCAATTTGGTGGTGGTGGTGGAATGGTTATGATGTGTGAACCTGTTTTTAATGCTGTTGAAGCTATTAGAAATGAAGAGTCACATGTTATAATTTTAAGTCCTAGAGGAAAAACTTATAATCAAAAGAAAGCTTATGAGTTAACTAATAAGAAACATTTGATAATTATATGTGGCCATTATGAAGGCTTTGATGAGAGAATATATTCTTTAGCAGATGAGGTTGTTTCTATTGGTAATTTTGTTTTAACTGGTGGAGAGTTACCTGCAATGATGATTAGTGATTCTGTTATAAGATTACTTGATGGTGTTATAAGTGATATAAGCTTAGAATCAGAGAGTTTTAATGATAATATGTTAGATTATCCAGTTTATACAAAACCAAGAGATTTTAGGGGTATGGTGGTTCCTGAAGTGTTAACTAGTGGTAATCATAAGTTAATAAATGAATATAGAGATAAAGAAAGAAAAAGAATTACTGAAGAATGTAGAAAAGATTTGTTATAATGTAAATATAGGGTGGTATTATGAAATATGTAATTGACAAAAATAATGAAAATTTAAGATTAGTTAATTATAATGTTAAGATTAGTGGTATGAGAGTAAAACCAATTAATAATGTTAAAGGTCTTACTATAAAAGCAGGTAAAATAGTACTTGTTGATTCTCGTCTTAGAGATAGTTATATAAAGCAAGTTATAGATAAGAAACTTGATAAAATTGTTAAGTTTAGTTTGAATGTTTTAAGTGATGAAACATCTACTGATGAAGATGGTGGAATTGTTTTAGATGAGTTAAATCGTTTACAAGGTATTATAATGAATAAATATAAACAATATATGATTGAAGAAGATTATAAAAATAAGTTATCTAAAATTATAATTGTAGAAGAGGAATTTAAAAGAAATTATAATCAAAAACTATATATGAGTTATTTATCTGGATATTCTTATCAAGATAATATGTCATCAGGACGTGGAAGATAAAAAATAAAAGTCTATAAATATAGACTTTTTTCTTTATGTAATTTTTTGTATAATATAAATAATAGGCGGTAAGTAGTATGGGTAGAAAAAAAGCAAAAGAAAAAATAAATGATGAAATAGAAAATACTATAGATGTTGAAGAAGAAATCATTGATAATGAAGAAATCGAAGAAGATGATGAAGAGGAAATCATTGATGATGAAGATGATGAAGAAATCATTAACGAAGATGATGAAGAAATAGAAGAAGATGAGAAATTAAATACTAGTAGAGAAATTGATTTTTCAAATAAGGATGAGGTAAGTCAAGATTTCTTTGATGAGAAGAAAAAAAGTAAATTTGTTATCTTTTTAATAGTACTTGTTGTTTTATCATTAATTGGTTGTTGTTGTTATTTTATTTATATTAATAAAGATAAAATTTTTAATAAGATAGATGATGTTGTTGATAACATGGATGGTTTAGTAGACGTTGATAGTGATGATAAAGAAAATAATGATTCTAATAAATCAGATGTTTCAACTTCTGGTGATGAAGTAGAAGAAAAAATATTAAATGTTTATCAAAAAGATTCTGATAGTGTAGTAGTATTTACTTATAAATGTAAGAAATCTAATTGTGATTTAGTTGTTACTAAAGATAGTTTTATTTTGTATGATGAAGATAAAGTTTATCATAGAGATATGAATGCATATGAACTTGATCAAATTAATAATATTGAGAAGACTCCTACTAAGAGTGAACTTAGTTTTAATGGATTTGAAGAAGTTAAGTCTATGTTTGATGAATCATCTAATAGTAATACGGATTTATCAGTTTTGTATGAAATAAGTGATGTTAATTATATTGTATATAAAAATGAATTATTAACTTTTGATGATTACAATGAAAAGTTTTCGGGTGATCGTTGTAAGGGAAGTTATAAAATAAATGATATTGTTGTATTAAATTGTTACGCTTATAATTATAAGAAAAATACTGAAATTAATTTTTTAGATGATTTATCATTTACTATGTTAGATTATGGTTATGAAAGTGGTTTTTATTATTTTCATATTAATACATCTATA